>SOIB01000156.1 GCA_004377355.1 Candidatus Stahliibacteriota bacterium
CATTCATTCAATTTTCACTTTTCGATGGAATGAAGTAAATCTATGTTGTATCCAGGGATTAAATGGTGCAGGAGTTGACAATAATTAATGTCTTATATATATTCAAATAGAGCGAGAGTGGCGGAATTGGAAGACGCGCTGGACTTAGGATCCAGTACTATAAGTTAGTATGGGGGTTCGAGTCCCCCCTCTCGCAGTGTGTTGTTATATATGAGAAAATAAATGCATAGTATTAAAATAAATATAAAAGAAAAAGATATAGAAAAAGAGATGGATAACTTGGCCAAAGATTGGAAGAAAGAGGTTATGATTTCTGGTTTCAGAAAGGGAAAAGCCCCGGTAGAGATAATCAAAAGCCGTCTCAGGGATAAATTACATAGAGAGAGCCTACAGCGGCTAATTCAAGAACAAATAGTATCTGCTACAGATAAATATGAACCGTTTATCTATAGTCCTCCAGAGCTACAAAACCTCAATGAATCAGACGAAAATATTGAATTTGAGGCTTTGGTAGATGTCCCTCCTGATATCGATATTGATTTCTGCAAGATTAAGTTGGATAAGGAAGATGTAATTAAGGAAGTTGACATAAATAGTGAACTTAAACGTTTACAAGAAATAAACAGTGAACTTCGATCAGTAAACAAACCTATAAAAAAAGGTGATGTTGTATTCATAGATATAAAAGCTAATGATGAGTCCATATCTAACTATTCTTTCACTGTAAATGATGACTCATTTTCCAAAAAAATTAAAGGTCTAAAAGCAGGGGATGAAAAGGAATTAGAAACAGAGTTCCCCAAAGATATCCCCATTGAAACACTTTCCGGGAAAAAGGAAAAAGCAACGATAAAAATAGTTGAAGTAAAGAAAAAGATATTACCAGAGCTTAATGATGAATTTGCGAAAGACCTTGGATTTAACAACCTTGAGGAACTAAAATCACACCTTAAAGAAGGAATTAATAAAGAAACACAAGAAAATCAAAAAGAGAAAATTATGAATAAAGTTCTCCAAAAAGCTTTAGATTTAGCTAAAGACATAGAAGTAAGCCCTACGCTTATAGAGATACAGAAAAGAGAAGGATTGTCAGAAGAAGAAGCAATAAAGCGTGCAAAAGAATTGACATTAATCGATGCAATAGCTGTGAAAGAGGGGTTTACAATTGAAGAAAATGAACTGGATGAGTGGTTGGAAAAGATATCCGAATCAACCGATAACGAACTAGAAGAAATGGGGGAAGAAGCCATTCGCTTTGTAAAACTCCATATACTGAGAAACAAATCTCTTGATTTCCTTTTAGAGAAAGCAAAAGAGGGGGTTAGCTATGCATAATACAATTTCAGTCCCATATGTTATTGAAAAAACTGTCCATGGAGAACGGGTTTATGATATATATTCTCGCTTGCTAAAAGAACGTATCATATTTATAGGTTCTTCTATTGATGAATTTGTTGCAAATTCAATAATTGCACAATTATTATACCTTGAATCTCAGGCTCCCGATAAGGAAATATCTCTATATATAAACAGTGTTGGTGGAAGTGTTTCTGATGGACTCGCAGTATATGACACAATGCAATTTATTCGTTCACCTGTCTGTACGATATCAATTGGAATATCTGCATCTATTGCTGCAGTGCTTCTCACGGCGGGAAAAAAGGGAAGACGTTTTGCTCTCCCCAATTCCCGTATCCTTCTGCATCAACCTTCAGGAGGAATAAGCGGAGTTGCATCGGATATTGAAATACATGCAGAGGAAATTATAAAGATGAGAGAAAGGATAAATAAAATCCTCTCTGTATATACTGGACAGCAAATTAAGAAGATTAAAAGCGACACAGATAGGGATTTCTGGATGGATGCAGAACAGGCATGCGAATATGGCCTGATAGATGAAGTAATAAAATCCAGGAAAGAAATCAATGAGAAAGGAGTTTAAAAAAGCATCCTGTTCCTTCTGTGGCAGACCTTATTCAAAAGTCACAAAACTTATAGCTGGCAAAGATGACTCTTATATATGTGAAGAGTGTATTGAGTTATTCACTGATTTCCTATCGATTAAAAAGGAAGTCGGATCTAAGGATATACCTCTGAAGACTCCAACACCGCAGGAAATAAAAGACCATCTTGAAAAATATGTAATTGGACAGGAAAAAGCAAAAAAGACCCTCGCAGTAGCCGTATATAATCATTATAAAAAAATAAAGAATAAATCTCAAGATGATGTGGAAATGGATAAATCTAATATCCTTTTAATCGGACCAACTGGTGTCGGGAAAACGCTCCTTGTTCAGATATTATCTCAGTTCCTTGAAATTCCACTTGCAATGTCAGACGCAACATCTTTAACAGAAGCTGGATATGTAGGTGAAGATGTTGAAAATGTACTAGTTCGTCTCCTTCAATCAGCAGATTATAATATAGAATTAGCTGAAATGGGAATAGTATATATAGATGAAATTGACAAGATAGCAAGAAAGTCAGAAAGCCCATCAATAACAAGAGATGTTTCAGGTGAAGGGGTACAGCAAGCACTTCTTAAGATAATTGAGGGGGCAAAAGTAAATCTTCCTCCTAAAGGAGGAAGGAAACATCCCGAACAAGATTTCATTAGTTTGAATACTAAAAACATACTATTTATAGCTGGAGGCACATTCGAAGGATTAGAAGGGATAATAAAAGACAGACTTGAAAAGAACGCATTAGGATTTAATGTGCCAATTGATTCAAATAAAGAGGATAGTTCTTATAATTTTCTGCAGAAGGTAGAACCACACGATCTAATGCATTATGGACTTATTCCTGAATTGGTAGGCAGGTTACCAGTAATAGCAGTTCTATATGAACTCTCAATATTAGACCTTATCAATATCCTTACAAAACCAAATAATGCCTTACTGAAGCAGTACAAAAAACTGCTTGATTGGGATGGAATAAAATTGTCATTTACAAGGTCAGCAATAAAAGAAATAGCTAAAAAAGCCTCTGAAATGGAAACTGGGGCAAGAGCTCTTCGAGGTGTAATCGAAGAACTCATGCTTGATCTTATGTTCTATCTACCTAAAGAAAAGAATGTTAAAGAATGTAAAATAAGAAAATCAACGATTACTAAAGGAGCACCTCCAGAGATTGTTCGTAGGAAAAAAAGAGTTAAGAAAGCACAATGAACAAAAATTCTAAAATACCCTTACCGATAACTTCTCTATGGATGTTATTACACTATTATGAAATACCACTGGAAAACTGGTAAGTATATCTATTCCATAACGATTAGTACAAACAAATAAATCTTTGCAAATGAATAGGTGGACACCTTTCCGTTCGATTATTCTTGTTTATGTAGCAATAATACTAATAGGAACCCTCCTCATTTTAATTCCAACATCCTCGCATGGTATTACATTCATAGATGCCATATACACATCTACATCAGCTGTATGTGTAACAGGGTTGATAGTAAAAGATACAGCTAATGATTTTACCCTAATGGGTAAAGCCATTATTCTATTCCTAATCCAGATTGGAGGAATGGGATATATGGCGTTTGCGAGTTTAATCATGATGATATTTGGCTTAAGACCTGACACAAAGCAGGAAATGGTTGTAAAGGAGGAATTCGGGCTAACTGGCAGGGATAAAATACCACAATTTTTACGGCTTGTAGTATTGACAACACTTACATTCGAACTTATTGGAATTATCTTGTTTTACATAGGATTCACCCAGGCAGGATATCCAGCTAATGAGGCAATCTCTCATGCTGTATTCCAATCTGTAAGTGCATTTTGTAATGCAGGTTTTAGTTCATTCTCAACAAACTTAGGAGGTTTTTACAAAATTCCTTTGGTTGCCTTTACTGCTCCTTTTTTATTTATCATAGGAGGTCTTGGATTTATAGTCGTACAGGATATTTCAGAGCGCCTTCTTGGAAAGAGAAGACGCTTATCTCTACATTCGAGAATAGTTCTTATCTCCACTTTATCACTTATTGTTATTGGTTTTGCGGTAATTATGCTCCTTGAATATGGAAATAAACTATCTGATTTCCCTCTGATAACCAAGATCATAATATCATTCTTCACAGCTGTAACTCCAAGAACAGCAGGTTTTTCACTAATAAATATAGGAGATTTACTTCCAACAACTTTATTCCTTTTAATGATCTTCATGTTTGTAGGCGCATCCCCGGGTGGAACAGGAGGAGGTATAAAAACTACAACATTTGTAATAATCAATTCCTTTATAAAATCAAAGATATTAGGAAGAAAGTCAGTGAATATTCGAAAGAGGAGTATATCAGAGGAACAAATAAATAAGGCATTGACACTATTTTTTGTTTCATTAATATTAATTGTAACTATGGTTGGAATATTAAGTTTTACCGAAAGAGATATAGTTGAAGAAAGAGGGTTGCTACCTGTAATATTCGAAGAATTCTCCGCATTTGGAACCGTTGGGTTGTCCATGGGCTCACGTACAAGACCTGTTCTTAGCCTTGTACATGATTTCTCTATAATAGGGAAATTGATTATTATCTTAACTATGATAGCAGGAAGGGTTGGACCTCTTACATTTGCTGCAATGGTAATGCATGCTAGAATTACAGAGACTCTCAAATACCCCCCTGCAAGGATTCAGATAGGATGATTGGAAAACAAAAATTAGAAAGAAGACAACATTTTGTAGTTGTAGGTTTAGGCACGTTTGGCATTACCGTAGCAGAAGAACTGAGTAAAAAGGGCTGCCATGTTACCGCAATTGACAGGGATGAAAATTTAGCAGAAATGGCCTCTGAATTTGCAACAGATGTTGTTGTTGCAGATGCTCGTATGAGAAAACCTCTGGAAGAAGCTGGAGTGGCAGATGCAGATGTTGCAATCGTATCTGTTGGTGAGGATCTTGAAGCCTCATTCCTTGCAACTTTACATCTGAAGGAGTTTGGAATTCCTTACATAGTTACAAAAGCTACATCCAAGTTCCAGGGTGAGATACTTGAAAAAATTGGAGCAAATAGAGTAATATACCCGGAAGAAGAAATAGCAGAAAAGCTTGTGGAACAACTCTTCCATCCAAATATAATCAATTATCTTCAGTTAACTGATAAAGTAGGTATTCTAGAATCGCCAACTCCTGATTCCTTTGTTGGTAAAACACTTAAGCAACTTTCACTCCGAAATAAATATAGAATAAACCTGATAGCAATAAAACGCAAAATAAAAAAGAAAGGTGAAAAAAATATAGTCGAAGAAGTTATGGAAGTACCATCTGCAGAGGAAAAAATCCAGGAAGGTGATATCCTTCTTGTAATTGGAAAAAAAGAATATCTTGAAAAATTTAAAAACTTACAACGGGAGGTAAATGAGTCAGAAGGAAATTGAGCAATATAATATTGGAGATTTCCTGACCAGTATCCCTACATCTTTACTCCTTGTAGACAATAATAAAAAAATAATTAAAGCAAATCCTGCAGCAAAGAAACTCCTCGGGAAAAATATTGAATCTATGAGCATTGATGAAATCTTCAATAGTAAAGAACAGGGAATTTTTGATAAGGTATTTAGAGGAAAGACAATACAAAGACGAGAGGTAGAGGTGGATAATATTCCAATTGGTTTCAGTGCTAATCCCGTATATGATAAAGGTAATAAAATCACAGGTGCAGTATTAATCCTCCGAGACCTTACTATAATAAAAGAAATGGAAGAAAGTTTAAGGATGAAGGATCGTCTTGCAGTCCTGGGAGAAATGGCAGCTGGTATGGCACATGAAATTAGAAATCCTCTTGCTGCAATCAAAGCCGGTATTGAGTATTTATGTAAAGGTTTTAATGAGGAAAGTAAATCCTATAATTATACTCAAATAATCCTTAAAGAAATCAAACGCCTTGACTATATTCTAAGCGATATGACACTCTACGCTACTTTAAAACCTTCTAATAAAACTAATGTGAATTTAAAGAAACTAATAAATAACACCATAATCATGTTCCAGGAAGAATTGAAAGAAAGAAATATCCAGGTAAACGAACAATATAATGGAGAACTCACTCTAATGGCTGATGAACACCAAATAATCACTGTGATAAACAATCTTCTTCTCAATGCAATTGAGGCTACTGGTGATGATGGAGAAATAGAAGTATTGGCAGAAGAAAAGAAAGATAATATAACTCTTATAATAAAGGACTATGGGCAAGGAATACCAGGAGATATACTTCCAAAAGTTTTTATTCCATTTTTTACCACAAAAAGTAAGGGTTCAGGATTGGGTTTATCAATAGTTAATAGAATAATACAAAATCATAATGGAGTTATAAGAGCCTACAACTGGGAAAATGGAGCCTGCTTTTCAATTAAAATACCAAAAGGTCTTTAGATGGAAAGAAAAATATTAATTATAGAAGATGGAGAAAACCTGGCTCAATTAATAGAGGACATGTTATTAGAATTAAATGAAGAAGAAGATGATGAATTCATTATAAAAAAGGCTTATAGTGCAAGTGAGGGTATTAGTGTAGGATTGGATTTTAAACCAGATGTTGTCCTTTTAGACCTACAATTACCCGATAGGCCTGGAACAGAAGTACTCACCAAATTGAAACAAGATGATAGAGATATACAGGTTATAATAATGACAGGACATGCATCTTTGGAATCTGCTGTTCACTCTGTCCGAGAGGAAGCCTATGATTACATTCAAAAACCACTCCCCTCTGGAGACCATTTAAAAGCTCTTGTAAAGAGAGCATTGGATAGACGACAACTACTCCTGGATAAAACACAACTACTTATTGAATTATCAGAAGTAAACGAAGCCCTTGAAGAAGCGAATAGAGCCCTCCAGGATGAAAAATCATTGGTTAATAAAAAATTGGAGAACAAAATATTAGAATTATCCCACTTAAACGAGTTCACTCGTGAGTTGTTACAATATCATGATTTAGCAAAGATGATTGAAGAGATACCAAAGAAAGCAATAGAGGTAACTCAGTCTGATGGAGCAGTACTCATTTTAAAAGAACTTGAAGATAAAAAATATACAGTCCATTCTACAGTTGGAGATGTATCCTTCTCTCCTGGTGATGATATAAAAATAAATGAGGAACCATTTGGGTTAGTTAACAATAAAGGTCCCTGGGCTACAGAAGATTATATCTGCTGTCCACTTTCCTTTATGGGTAAACCACTGGGGGTTATTGCAATTAAAAAGAAGGAAGAAGAAATATCACCTGAACTTATTGAAACAATAGCAGCAAATTTATCGATTTCTCTTCATGATGCAACACTTTACGATAGATTAAAGGCAAGCTATCTTGAATCTGTTCTTTCACTTATAATGGTAGAGGAAACAGCTGACCCAAATATAAAGGAACACAGCCAAAGAGTAAGCAATTTATCTTTGAAATTTGCAGACTTATTAGAATTCAGTGTCAAAGATAAGAATGATATCAGGTATGCTGCTCTGTTGCATGGCCTTGGGAAAATCAGTCAGGAGAAAGTTGATTCATCCATAATAGCTTCAAAGATAATAAGTCCTTTCAAATTTTTAAAAAATAGCAGAATTATCCTAAAACACTTATATGAAAATTTTGATGGTTCTGGCAAACCTGAAGGTCTTAAAGGGGAAAAAATTCCAATTGGCTCTAGAATTATAAGATTATCACACGAAGTTGAAAAACTAATTTCTGAAAATAAGAATCCTGAGGAAATAAGCAAAGCTTTTGAAGGAGATAGTGGTACTCTCTACGACCCAAAAATTACTAAATTAATCAAAGATATTTTGTAAGTCAGGAGGGTATGCTATCTCAAAAGACTGTTGGAGAATATTGGAAGGAGAAATTCGGAGAAAAGGTCTATAGAATCAGTATAGACGCTGGGTTCACCTGTCCAACTCGAGATGGTACAAAAGGTAGGAATGGTTGCATTTTCTGTGATGAAAGGGGAAGCCGACCCCACTCTGTAGAACCATCTCTTTCTGTATCAGAGCAACTCAAAACTGGTATTAAAAGATTAAAGAAACGTGGTATAAACCGATTTATTGCCTATTTCCAGGCATACACAAATACATACGCTCCTGTTTCAACTTTAAAAAAGAAATATTATGAAGCGTTAAAATTTCCAGAAATAGTAGGTATTTCTATTTCAACAAGACCTGATTGCATTGATGGTGAAAATCTCGATTTAATAGAAGAAATTGGCAAAGATTACTACACAATTATTGAGCTTGGTATACAGTCTGTCCACGAGGATTCACTCGACAGGATTGGTAGAATGCATACTGTAGAGGATAGCCAGGAAGCTATCAAGATGATACATGAAAGAAGAAATATTGAGATTGTCGCTCACCTTATAATAGGCTTACCTGGTGAAAATGAGGACGATATAATAGAAACTGCGGATACAATAAAAGATTGGGGAATTGATGGTGTAAAATTACACCATTTATATGTAGTAAAGGGAACAGTGCTGGAAAAAGAATACAAGGAAGGTAAAGTAAAAGTCTTTGAAGATCCTGCTGGGTACGCAACTATAGCAAAAAAGGTACTGGAGCATCTTACTCCTTCCACTATAATTCATAGGTTTCAGGGCTACGCTCCAAAAGAGGAATTAGTCGCCCCCTCCTGGACGTCAAATCGATTTATTATAAGACAACTGATTCTTGGACGATAAGAGTCCGATGTCCGAAGTCCAAAGTCCGAAGTCAAGATTTCAAATAACGAATAAAGCCACTTATTAGGCTTTTTACTTCTTCAGCAGCTGAATATATTTTATTAAATTCGTCTTTAGTTATATATTTCTGATCTAATGCAACATAAAGATGTGATTGTACTTCAGTTGTTGACCTAAAACCATATCTTAAAAATCTTATAAAGTCCGCATCAGTTTCCGTATCAAATCCTTCGGCTATATTTGCCATAATAGAAACTGAAGAACGTTGGATCTGGTCTCTTAGTCCAAAATCTTTATTAAAGGGTTTATTAGAGGTAGCTTTGTAAATACTGTTTGTTAATTCACGGGCTTTTTTCCATGACTGAATATCCTCAAATCTTTTAATCTTGCCCATATAACCTCCTTCTAACTAGAGTTCTATATATGTGAAAATAGTAATGTCAATACTTTTTTATTTGTGCATTGCGTGGTGGACTTAGGACCTCGGACATCGGATTCTGTACTTTGTATTTTGTGACTTCGGACCTCGGACTTCGTACTATTTAGACTTATCATCTCCCCTTGACCTCATTTCTTGTTTTCTTGTTTTAGGACTTAGGACTTCGGACTCCTTAGACTTACACCCCCACTTGACAAACATTCAAATAAAAGTATATAACCCTTGTGGCGCCATCGTCTAGTCAGGTCTAGGATATATGGTTCTCAGCCATAAGACCGGGGTTCGAATCCCCGTGGCGCTAC
>SOIB01000136.1 GCA_004377355.1 Candidatus Stahliibacteriota bacterium
AAAAGGGTAGGGATGGGGAGGAACTCTATTTTTTCCCTTGACTATAACAAACCATAGGTTATTTTTGACGTATGAAATTAGTGGATTTACTGAGCGCGGAGTTTGATTCACAAATTCTGATTACGGATGAGGACTTACTCACTAAATATGCCAGAGATGAGACTCCGGGAGATTACTACTTTCTTCCTGACTTAGTCATACTTACCAAAAATTCTGATGAAATAAGTAGATTCTTAGAAATAGCATCAAGAGAAAGAATTCCTGTTGTTCCTAGAGGAGGAGGGACAAGCAGGTGTGGAGGTGCTTTAGCAGTAAATGGAGGTGTAATACTGAGTCTTGAACATATGCATGAAATTAAGGATATTGATGAGGAAAACTTAATACTAGAAATAGAACCTGGATATATAACAGGGGAAATAAATAAGTATCTTAAAGAATACAATCTTTTTTACCCACCTGACCCTGCTTCAATTGATTCTTGTTCAATAGGTGGTAATGTAGCTACAAATGCAGGAGGACCTCGATGTCTTAAGTATGGTCTAACAAGAAATTATGTTCTTGGAATTGAGGTAATATTAGCAGGAGGTAGAAAAGAATTTTTCGGAAGTAAGACGGAAAAGAATGCAACGGGGTACTCTCTTCGGGACCTGATTATAGGGTCTGAGGGGACTTTAGGTGTAATAACTAAGATTTTCCTTAAAGTTATACCACTTCCGCCTTATTCGGCCACTTTGCTTGCTCCATTTGATGATTTAAAAGATGCTGCAAAGGCTTCTTTTAAGGTCCTGGCTTCTGGTCTAGTTCCATCAGCTCTTGAATTCATAGATGAAGATTCAGTAATTGCAACACTTAATAATACTGATAAGAAAATTCCATTCACCAGTAAAGGGTCTTTCCTTATTGTAGAGATTGAAGAAAATTCTAAGAGTGAAGTTGAGAATATATTTGAAAAAATTGGGGAGAAATTTATGGAATATGGAGCGAGCGATGTATTTGTTGCTGAGGAAAAATATCAGCAGGATAAAGTATGGGATTTCAGACGAAGTATATCAGAAGCCCTTGATCGTATTGGTACAGTTATACCAGAAGATGTAGTAGTCCCTAGATCAAGCTTACCTCTTTTTGTATCGTTTGTTAAGGAACTTGGGAAAAAGTATGAGACTGACATCTATACATTTGGTCACATTGGAGATGGTAATATTCATATAGATATAATCGATAATGATAAATGGGATGATGCTGGAGAGGCACTTATAAAAGAGATATTTGAAAAAGTTAGGTCTCTTGGTGGCAGAATTAGCGGAGAACATGGTATCGGTTATACAAAGAAAAAATACTTACATTATTCGAGATCCCTTAACGAAATAGCGTTTATGAAAAGAATAAAGAAGGAATTTGATCCAATGAATATTTTAAATCCTGGAAAGATATTTTAAAAAGATTATAATGAATAATATTAAAAAAGAGAGAGAGTGTTAAATGGTTAAAAAATTTATTTTTTCATTACTTAATAAGATTAGGCCTAAGCGTTTAGAATTCCCATTAAAGGATATTAAAACTATAGCACTTCGACCTTCAATTGCCCAGGGAGAGATATTGTACTCATTACCAGTAGTTAAGACGATATCATCAAAATATGAATTAATTGTTTTTTTACCTGAAAGCATGGGATATAAGTATTTTAAAGCATTTCCAATCAAAATAATAGAATATCCAGGAAATTTAAGTATTTTAGGTGTTTATAATATGAGAAAACGATTAAAGGATTTATCTTGCGACCTTTTTATAGACTTTAATAAAGATGGGATAGATATATTTTCTTTTATCTTAAATACCCCTATTACTGCTTCAATTTATGAAGGTTCGAGTGTCAATCTCCAGGCTCGGTCTTTTTCTAGTTCTATAACTGATTCTTATAAGCATCTCATGGATTTACTAAGGTTACACATAAGTTGGGAGAAAGATGCCTTTCGAATGAGGAATTGGAAACAGAAAGAAGGAAATGTGGGGATTTCATCTGACATTGGAGTTTATACTGGATTTACCAAAGTTTCAAAACCTAGCGACCTTTACAAGATTTCATCTTTGATAACCAGGAAAAACAACCTATCTACAATTGCATTTTTTTTAGGAATTCCTCAGATCCTACTTCTAAAAGAAGGAGACAACTTTCTACCACCTTCTTCTATTAAGGTAGTTAGATACAAAGACTTAATAACAGGAAATATTATTGACAGGTGTCTAAAACATTTTAATGATTAAAGTTTGGGTAATTACTATTGAAAATTTTACATATTGCGTCTGAGAACGTTGCAGGTGTACCTGGTATATTGATTAATGCAGAGAGAAAACTGGGGCATTATTCCCGTCTAATCACATACTTTAGTAGCCCTACATCACAATGGGATGATATAGTTCTGAATTTACCATTCTCAAATATATCTCTTTTAATATCTATTAAAAGACTGATGAAATTGGGAACATACAAGCATCAATACAGGAAAGGAAATCCTCCAGAGTGGAATCCTAAATTTATTGAAAAAGTTTTATATCTTATACGCGACATTATATGGGACTATAGAATTAGACCTATAATGGATTTTATACGTTCTTTTGATTGGTATATTCTTGATGGAGGGCTTGGAATCCTGAGATGTGGAAAGATTATTGAATCATTAAAGATGATGGGTAAGAAGATTGCTATTCTTTATCTGGGGAGTGACCTTAGAAGTAGAGGAGCACTAATAAAAATTGAAAATCTAGCAGATATAGTGTTCACAACCGAATTTGATCATCTGTTTATTCACCCTGAAATAAATCATATCTTTTTTCCTTTTGAAGTAGATAAATTTAAGCCCAAAGAGTTATTAAAAAACGAAAAACTAACCATATGTCATGCTCCTACAAATCGTTATCTTAAGGGAACCAAATATCTAATAGATGCTATAGAAAGCATTAATAGTAAATATGATTTCGATTTCTTACTTATGGAAAACTTACCACATGAAAAGGTTTTGAAATTAAAAGAGGATAGATGTGATGTTTTGGTGGACCAATTGACTGACCTTGGTGGTTATGGTTATGGGATGAATTCAATGGAATGTTTATCAATGGGTATTCCATGTGTGACATACATGAATCCTAAATATGAAAAGTTTATACCCGATCATCCATTTATCAATGCAAATAAAGATAATATCAGGGAAGTGCTTGAAGGAATTTTATCAAAACCTGCCATATTGATTAAAAAAGGATGGATAGGAAGAGAATGGGTAATGGAGAACCATCACCACATGAAAGTAAGCCATAAGATACTTAAACTCATGGAGAAAATATAACTTTAATTTTATAAAATATTCAAATGTGCACGTATTATGTACTATTGACTATAATTGATAAATCTTTAAAATGAGGACAGAAAATTCTTTTAATATTTAGGTTCACCTATCAAAATTCATAAGAGAGGAGGTAATATGAAAGCAGTTATGTTGGGGAATGAAGCTGTAGCAAGAGGAGCCTGGGAAGCAGGTCTTCATATTGCCGCTGCTTATCCCGGGACTCCAAGTTCTGAGATATTAGAGAGCATTTCACAATATCCTGAAATACATTCAGAATGGTGCACTAATGAGAAAGTAGCGCTTGAAGTTGCAATTGGTGCAAGTTTTGCAGGGGCTCGAGCTCTTACCGCAATGAAGCATGTAGGACTAAATGTAGCCGCAGACCCTCTGTTTTCTTTATCATATATAGGTGCAACAGGCGGAATTGTAGTTATAACTGCTGATGATCCAAATATGCATTCATCTCAGAATGAACAGGATAACCGTCATTATGCACGCGCAGCAAAGATTCCAATTCTAGAACCCTCTGATTCTGAAGAAGCCAGAAGATTTACAAAATTAGCACTTGAGTTGTCTGAAGAGTTTGATACACCTTTTATCCTGCGTCTTACAACTCGAATCTCTCACACAAGGACTGTAGTTAATTTAGAGGAAAGGGAAGATATTCCTATAAAAGGATATAAAAAGGATTTTAAAAAACGTGTTATACTTCCAGCAAATGCACGTAAGCTCCATTATAAGGTAGAAGAAAGAACTAAGAAATTAAAAGGTTTTTCTAACAACTTTAAAGAGAACAGAATTGAAGAAGGAAAAAGTGATTTAGGTATTGTCACTGACTCTATCTCCTATCAGTATGTTAAAGAGGTGTTTCCTGACGCCTGGGTATTAAAGCTTGCAATGCCATGGCCCTTCCCCGATAAACTGGCAAAAGAATTTGCCTCAAAAGTTTCGCGTCTTCTTTGTATTGAAGAAAATGACCCATTTATTGAAGGACAAATGAAGGAATTATGTATAAAAGTTGAAGGTAAGGACAAAGTTCCCACAGTATTAGAACTCAATCCCACTCGTGTGGCAAAAAGCTTTGGAATTAATTTTGGAAACCCTGTGGATGTAAAAATAGATGACCTTCCACCTCGTTCACCAATGTTATGCCCGGGCTGCCCACACACTGGATTTTTCTATAATGCAAATAAATTGGGTCTTGTTAATACGGGGGATATTGGATGTTATACTCTTGGAGCACTACCTCCTCTTAATGCAATAGATACATGCGTTGTGATGGGAGCATCTGTGACCAACGCTTATGGTATACAGTTAGCACTAAGAGCATTGGGAGACCCAGATGCAAAAAAGGTTGTGGGAGTAATAGGTGATTCCACATTTTTCCATTCGGGTATTACTGGATTAATAAATACATATTATAATGGAGGAATAGGAACAATTGTAATACTTGATAATAGCACAACTGCAATGACAGGTCATCAGGGTCATCCCGGGACGGGTAAAACCCTTATGGGAATACCAGGAAGAAAGGTTGAACTAACAAAACTTATAAAAGGTATAGGTATTGAACACGTATATATGCTAGACCCCTATGACCTTGAGAAGATTGAAAAAGTTCTCAAGAGAGAAATTGAGAGGGATGATATATCTGTTGTTATAGTCCAGGGTCCCTGTGCTTTACTCCCAGATTTTGATAGAAAGGAATATTATTATGTAGATGAAGATAAATGCACAGACTGTAAGTTGTGTCTCAGGATTGGTTGTCCTGCTATATCAATGGATGAAGATTATGCAGTGATTGATAAGTATTTATGCACCGGATGTTCTATTTGTGCTCAAGTATGCCCCTTTGATGCAATTATCCAAAAGGAGGATAAATGAGTAATGTATCAATTGTAGTTTGCGGTGTTGGAGGACAAGGGATACTTACAGCTTCAGATATTATATCAATCGTTGCACTAAAAGATGGATATGATGTTAAGAAGAGCGAAGTTCATGGAATGGCTCAACGAGGTGGTTCTGTAGTTTCAGAGGTCAGGTATGGTGATAAAGTGTATTCACCACTGGTAACAGAAGGAATGGCTGACTATATTCTTTCGTTTGAGAAACTAGAAGCACTCAGAAATCTTCCTCGGTTGAAGAAAGGTGGTTCAGTTATTTCTAATAATTATGAGATTAGTCCTGCTTCTGTTATCATTGGTGATTTTGAATATCCGAATAATATCGAAGACCGTATTAGGGCTTCTGGTGTTGATATCACACTGGTAGATGGTTTAGAACTTGCAAAAAAAGCAGGAAATATTAGAACCGTCAATACAGTTCTTTTAGGTGCACTTGCGGAAAAATTATCGTTTTCAAAGGAGAAATGGATTGAAGCTATCCTGGAGAGAGTGCCTAAAAAAACGCATGATGTAAATAAGAATGCATTTGAACTCGGATATAATTACAAAGGAGGATAGAGCAACTGCTTTTATTACTGTATTCTTTTGGAATTAGTTTTTTGGTATCCTATATAATATCAAAAAAAGCTCACACTTTAAATTTACTCGATAGACCAAAAGGGCTAAAAGATCACTCCAAACCAACTCCATACGGAGGAGGAATTGCAATATTCATTGCATCACTAATTGCGTTATTTTATGGTGGAGACTGGAGGATACTACTGCTTGGTTCTGGTCTTTTCGTTATGGGATTATTTGATGATATTCGTCCCTATTCCCGGTATTTAAAGCTAATTCTTCAATCCTTAATAGCCATCACAACCATATTGATTGGGATAAGGATGGAGGTAGTCTTCTTCCCAGAATGGCTTAATATTCTTCTTTCAGTAATTTGGATTGTTGGCATAACCAACGCATTCAATATTATCGACGTAATGGATGGTATTGCTGGAGGGGTAGCCCTTTTTGCTGTTTCTACTTTTATATTTATTACAGCTCTTGGCGCAGGTTATTATCCCCTTGTGGCTGTTTCTATTGCCGGTGGAATCTTAGGATTCATGCCATATAATTTTCCAAAGGCGAAACTATTTATGGGTGATGCAGGGAGTCTCTTTATAGGTTATGCAATTGCAGCTATTGCTTTAAAGACAAGTTATACTACAGCCAATCCAATAGCATTATTTGTTCCATTACTAATACTTTTCTATCCCATATTTGATACTGTTTATGTAGTATCCCTTCGATTATCCAGAAGGAGAAATCCACTCGCTGGTTCACCTGACCATTTTGTCCTGAAGCTTAAGGCAACAGGTTTTCCTGTTCATTCAATTATTGCAATAATATATCTTGCAACGTTATCACTCTGCGAAGCATCATTTATAATTACTCGCTTATCTTTAACGGGTGCAATAATATTTTATTCAATTGCATGCATAATATTTGTAATATTCGGAGTAATCCTAAAAGGTAGGACATGATTGTAATCCTTGGAGCTGGTATAACAGGGCTCTCTATTGCATATCATCTGAGAGAGATGGGTGTTGACTTTATAATTATAGAAAAAGAAAAGGAAGTGGGGGGTTTATGCCGCTCAATTAAAAGTGGAAATTATACGTTTGATTATACAGGACATTTTCTTCATGCAAAAACCAATTATATAAAGGCATTAGCAGAAAAATTAGTGCCTGGAATCCCTAAAATCAAAAGAAATTCATTTATATATCTAAAAGGAAAGTTAATTCCATATCCATTTCAAGCCAATCTAAATTATCTTCCTTTGATAGATAGGATAAAATCAATAAAAGGATTTTTTACCAGAAAGAGAAAAGTCCCCGTTAACCTTGAGGAATGGATTTTGTCGAACTTTGGAGAGGGTATGGCAGAGTTGTTCTTTTTTCCTTATAACAGAAAACTATGGAAATACCCCCTTTCTGAAATTACTCCTGACTTTATTGCTTCATTTGTTCCTCCGGCCTGTCTTTTTCGTTCAAAAAGGAATATTGGTTATAACGTGGAGTTTCTATACCCAAGGAAAGGAATTGGCGAATTTACCACTGCCCTTGCTAAGGAATTACAAATTACTCATGGAGAAGTAATTAAGGTTGATGATAAATATGTTTTATATACAAAAGGAGCTATTAGATACGAACATCTTGTGAGCACAATTCCACTTCCAGAGTTTCTTTCGAAAATTGATTTAAAGGAAGATATCCCATTAAGTAAAGATTTTTTAAGATGGAATTCTGTTTTTTGCCTGAATATAGGTATAAAGGGAAATCTATTTCTTCCAGATTATTCTGGTAGGGATGATTTTTCTTCTCCGGCGAAAAACCACATGGGCTCTCACTGGATTTATTTTCCTGAGGAACATTTTCCATTTTATCGTGTAGGTTCGTTTACTAATATATCTCCTATGATGGCACCAGAAGGTCATTCCTCTCTTTGGGTAGAGACATCTTACAGAGGTAAAAGACCAGAAAATAAAATAATAGATAAAACAATTGAGATTCTTTCAAATCTTGGTTTTTTTGATAGGGATTCTGTTGACCATATTCTACCGCTGGATATACCCTATGCCTATCCAATTTATAATAAAGAAAGGAAAGAGATTCTCTATTATTTAGAGAATTACCTGGAAAAATGCAACATTACCCTTGCTGGGAGATTTGGGGGGTGGAAATATTCTTACATGGAGGAATCTATCTTGGAGGGAAAGAGGATTGCGGAGGAATTATGCAGGGGATAGTTGTTCAATGTATGGCTAAGATGGAACTTGGAGGGTCTCAGAAAAGGATTATAGAGCTAATGCGAGAGACAGGAAAAGATGGTTATTTAATAACTGGAAAAGGGGGTAGACTTTATAAAGAAGTCAAAGATGAATTCAAAGAAAGACATATTACTTTAAACTATTTAAAAAGGGAAATAAATCCTATTTATGATTTTTTATCTTTCTTTGAGCTTCGTAATGCACTTATAAAACTTCATAAACTATATGGGAATATTATTCTACATACACATGGTTCAAAGGCAGGTGTTATTGGTAGGATTACCTCTGGTAGCCTTCCATTTTGCTATTCCATACATACTGTTCATGGATATCCAATAAATCCCTATATAAATCCCTTTAAGAGGTCTATATACCTGAATGCTGAGCGTATTGCGTCACTATTTGGAGATACAATAATAACTCAGGCAAAGATGCATATCGAAAGGTCAAAAAAATGGGGTATAGGGAAGAGAAATAAATTTTATCATATACCCAATTTCATTAAATATGAGGATTTTAATAAAATAATGATAAAGGATTCAGAAGATATAGTAATTGGAACAATTGGTAATCTAAAACCACAGAAAAACCCTATGCTGTGGGCTAATGTAGCATTAGAGGTTACTTCAAGATATCCAAATGTTACGTTCATTTACGCTGGAGATGGTCCTTTAAGAGAAAAAGTTTCTAAAATGACCTCTTTTAATAATAGGATTAAACTCTTTGGATGGAGAGATGATTTACCGGACTTATTATCCAAAATGGATATATTTTTCTTACCTTCAAGATGGGAAGGTTTACCAAGAACAGTTTTGGAGGCAATGGCATCGGGACTTCCTGTTGTCGCATCCTGTGTGGATGGAACCCCAGAAGTAGTTAAAGAATCACTTACAGGATTTCTTGTTAATCCCGATGATATAGAAAGTTATATAAATAAACTTAAAGTATTAATAAAAGATAAATATTTAAGAATAAAAATGGGGAAAGAGGGGAGAGAGAAGGTAAAGAAATATTTTAGTTATAATAATATAATTAAAAAAACAATTAATCTTTATAATCAGATATTAAAATAAAAAAACATTATAGAGCCTTTTATCCACGGAAAATAATATAATCATTTAAATTAAATAATTTATTTCAATAGATTTGCATTTCAAACTAAAATAATATTTAAAAAAAGGAAAGGATATCACAAAAATGTGGTAACCTTTCCATAGGAGGCCTGACTCCAGAATGGAATATTTAGATTAACGAACTATAATCATTTTGCTCGTTTTTTCATAATTATCTGCATTCATTT
>SOIB01000013.1 GCA_004377355.1 Candidatus Stahliibacteriota bacterium
TTGGTGCATTGATGGTTCTTGACGATGGAATTAGAAATGAAGTTCAAAACTACAATGGAAATTTAAACAATATCAAAGATGCACTTGAACCCTTTGGAAGTACGTTCGGGATTGGCCTTCTTGGAGGTGGTATACTAATAGGACATTTGTCTGATAATGATGAACTCAAACGCCTTTCCCTGCGAGCTTCAGAGAGTGCACTAATCTCTACTGGAATAACATATCTCATAAAGATGGGAACTGGAAGAAAACGACCCGATTTAGAAAAAGGTCCTTATAAGTGGACAGGACCAACCATAGAATCAGGAATGATGTCCATGCCATCAGGGCATACAGCTTTTGCCTTTGCAGTAGCTTCATATCTTTCTTCTGAAACAGATAATCCATTAATCGATATACTCTCCTATACTTGCGCAATTATGGTCGGATATGCAAGGATAAAGAATGACAAACACTGGGCATCTGATGTATATTTGGGCGCATTAATTGGTATAAGTGTAGGGAGGACGATTTCAATTTTAGATTGAAATGACTGAGGACTGGAGACGGGAGACAGGGGATAAAATATGAGTTATAAGTTTCAAAAATTAAAAGTATATCAAATAGCTCTAGATTATTTAGATAAAATATAGTTATGCTCCAGCAAGCTACCAGAAGAGGAAAAGTTTAATTTGAAAAACCAAATTGAACGAGCTGCAACTTCAATTGTTCTTAATATTGCTGAAGGCTCAACAGGTCAAACTGACTTAGAACAAAAACGTTTTCTTAGATTCGCCCTAAGTTCGTACCTTGAAACTATTGCATGTTTTGACATTATGGAAAGAAGGGGGTATTTAAGAAATGATGAACTTAATGAATTGAGAGAGTTTGGACATAAACTTTTTGTTAAGCTTCAAGCCTTTCGTAAATCAATTTAGCTAAAATAACTACTCCGGTCTTCTGTCTCCGGTCTCCCGTCTACTTAACTATTAACTAATTTCTCTAAAAATAAAAAGAGAAATTCTCTGGGGACAAATACAGTAAGTTTTACTTTATAAGAAAATCTAAGTCCTGCGATTTCAGAAACAATATTTCTTATCTTATCTTTCGAAAGCGGGGTTCCAAATTCACATCTGTATTCGTTTATACTCTCCTTAACTTTGCTGATTCCAGCCCTTTCAGAAAGTATTCTAATTCTAGCCCACATTAGTATCCTCTCCACATTTCCTGGTAATTTACCAAATCTATCCGCAAATTCTTCTTCCATCTTATCTACCTCATCTAAACTTCCAGCAGATGAAATCTTCCTGTATAATGAAATCCTCTCCTGTTGATGTGGGATATAATCTGTAGGTATATAAAATGAACCAATAAGCGATACTTCCACTTCTGGTGGTTTAATTACTTCTTCACCTTTAAGTTCGCTTATTGCTTCCTGAAGCATTTTTAAATATAAGTCATATCCAACCATAGCTATATGTCCATGTTGTCTTGCACCCAGAATCTCTCCTGCCCCACGAATTTCAAGGTCTCTCATTGATATCTTAAAACCTGCACCCAATTCAGAATAAGTCTTTACTGCCGCAATCCTTTTCCTTGCATCCAAGGTTATATGTGGACCGACAATCAAATAACAATATCCTTGACGAATGGATCTTCCCACTCTTCCCCTTAGTTGATGAAGATCCGCCATTCCAAAATTTTGTGCTCTGTCTATTATTATTGTATTCACATTAGGCATATCAAGCCCTGATTCAATTATGGCTGTAGATAGAAGGAGGTCATATTGCCCTTTAATAAATTCAGTCATTCGCTTTTCAAGTACTTTTGACGGAAGTTGACCGTGGCCTATAATTATACTAATTTCTGGAACTATGCTTTCCAGTTTATCTTTAACAGTTTGAATACTTTTTATCCTATTATGGACAAAAAATGCCTGCCCTCCTCGCTCGATTTCTTTAAGTATCGCATCCCTTATAACTTCCTCATCCCATTCTATGATTTCTGTTATCACCTCTTTTCTGCCTTCAGGAGGACTTTCAATAAGTGAAAGATTACTTACACCAAGTAATGACATTTGAAGGGTTCTCGGGATTGGTGTAGCAGTCATAGAGAGGACATCAATATTTACCCGAAATTCCTTAAGTTTATCTTTCTGTTTAACTCCAAAACGTTGTTCTTCATCTACTATGAGAAGCCCAAAAGCCTTGAAATCTATTGACTTATTTAGTAATTTATGTGTTCCAATAACAATATCACACTCACCAGATGCTATCCTTTTCTTTATCTCTTTTTCCGCATCTTGTGTAAATCGAGAAAGCACCTCAACATTAATGGGGAATCTATCCAAACGGTCTTTGAATGTCCTGTAATGTTGTTCAGAAAGGATTGTTGTTGGAGCAAGGAGTGCAACCTGCTTTGAATCACATGCTGCCTTAAAAGCAGCACGAAGGGCAACTTCTGTTTTCCCAAAACCTACCTCACCACACAGAAGGCGGTCCATAGGATGAAGAGATTCCATATCCAGATATACCTCCCTTATAGCCTCTATTTGATCACGGGTTTCCACAAAAGGAAAAGACAACTCCAATTCTCTCTGCAAATTTGTATTTTTATCGAAAGCATGTCCCTTTGTAGAAGCGCGCCTGGCATATAAAGAAAGCATAGAATTTGCCAACTCCTTTAAATCCTCTTTCACCTTTTTCTTCTTTCTCTCCCACTTCTTTTTAGAAAGGCTTGAGAGGACAGGCTTCCCCTCACCTCCAGAAACATATTGAGTAACCAGATAAGATTTTTCTAAAGGTATGAGGACCCTGCTTTCATCCATATATTCTATTGCCAGACAATCCATCATCCTTCTGTCTATCTTCACCCTCTCGAGCCCCTGAAAGCGCCCTATACCAAAATCTTCGTGAACTACATAATCGCCCTCACGAAATACCCTATCTTCTACCGCTCGTAACTTTCTCTTTGTTTCTTCTTTTCTAATTCGAAGCAATCCGAATATATCTGCTTCTGCAAATAAACACATCTGTAAATCACCAATCAAGAAACCTTTAGAAAGAAATCCTTTAATATAATTAATATTAGGAAATTCATCATCAAATAGTCCCTTTAATCTTTCAATCTCTCCTTTGGTATCTACCACTACAAATAAACTATACTTTTCATAAGCTCTGATATCTTTTCTAAAAAGGTTTAAATCCCTATGATATGAAGTTGTTGGAGTAAATTTAAGTGAATCTCCAACTGACCCAAATCTAATGTCTGCATCACATCCTTCAAATTCTATACCAATCTTAAAGAATTTACTCAAAGCATCTTTTACAGGAATAGAATCCTCACTTCCAACTAAAAGATTTATCTCTTCGATTCTATTTGTGGATAGCTGTGAATATGGTTCAAAGAAACGAAGCGAGGCTATTCTATCATCTTCCAGTTCTATTCTTAAAGGGTTATCACAATTTACTGTCCATATATCAATGATACCTCCCCTAACTACGTACTCCCCCTTTTCATAAACACGGCTCTTCTGTATTAATCCGCCTTTTTCAAGACGATTAAGGAACTCCTCCCGAGATAAATCAACACTAATTTTAAGATTAATATCCTCCTGTAGAGGCATCTCTAAATCAAGAGATTTCTCTGATAGTATTAATAAATCAAAATCTTCTGAAGTTAGAGCTGACGCAGCTTCGGATATTGTTTCCTCGGAAAGGAGATATACTCTATCAAATAAGAATTTTGCATCTCGTGCCACCTTTAATGGATCCTCGTAAGTCATGAGCACAAGTGGAGCATGCTCTTTTAAGCCATAGGCAACAAGAAGTTCACCTGGATATGGAGGATATATTAAAACCTTCTTATTTCCTATTTCTTTTTTAAGATAATTATATAATTCTTCTTTAAGATTCACAGGGACAGGCCCATAAAGCCTGAGAATCCAAGAAATGCAAGCGCCATAAGAGCTGCTGTTATAAAGGATATTGGAAGACCTTTCAGTGCATCGGGTATGGGAGCATTTTCAAGTCTTTCCCGTATCCCTGCAATAAGGACGAGAGCCAGCAGAAAACCTAATGCACTACTTATAGCAAATACAATACTTGATATTAATCCAAAGTCACTATCAATGTTAAGGAAGGCAACCCCAAGGATTGCACAGTTTGTAGTTATTAAAGGAAGGAATATTCCCAACGCTGAATAGAGTCCGGGAATTTGCTTCTTGAAAAATAACTCAAGAAATTGAACCAGTGATGCAATTACGAGAATAAAAACAACAGTTCTAAGATATATAAGGTCGAATGGAATAAGGATATAACGATATAGAAACCAGGTTATTATCGTTGATAGAGTCATAACAAATATAACACTCATACCCATACCAATAGCCGTCTCAATCTTAGATGACACTCCAAAGAAAGGACAGAGTCCAAGGAACCTCATCAAGACAATGTTATTAACCAGGAAAGCTGAAATAAATAGCAGAAATAAACTCATTTATGCATCCTTATGTGATTGAACAATCCCATAAGAAGAGCTATTGCAAGAAATCCACCTGGAGGTAGAATCATAAGGATTACGGAAGAATTCGTAAAAGCTTCTCCAAACACCTGGAAGCCCGGAAACACACCAGGAATCGAAAGCCAGACACCCTGTCCCAGTATCTCTCTTATCGTTCCCATAAGAAAAAGGATAATAGTAAATCCAAGGCCAATACCTAATCCATCCATGACGGAATAGTGTGGTGGATGTTTGTAGGAATAACCCTCTGCCCTCCCAAGTATTCCACAGTTTACAACAATGAGAGGAACAAAGACACCCAATTGCCTGGAAAGAGGAGGGACATAGGCTTGCATGGTATAGTCAACAATAGTAACAAAGGTAGATATGATTACTATGAATATTGGGATACGGAGATTCTTAGGAATGATATTTCGTAGCAATGATATGAGTAAGTTAGAGAAAACAAGAACAAATATAACTGCCATACCCATGCCAATACCATTATATGCTGAGGTGGTCACAGCAAGTGCTGGACAGAGTCCAATTGCAAGGACGAGAACCATATTATTCTTAATTATTCCATCAAGGAAGGTCTGCTTCATCACTCACTCCCACCCATAAGCTCTTCATAGCCTGATTTGATGGCTTTCTTTACAGCTTCACAAGTCATTGTAGCACCACTCAAAGCATCAACTTCATCGATATCTCCAATATATACATTGTCAAACCTACTCTCAAACTCAATACTTGCAACCATTGTGCCATATCCAGGGGTCTCTTCCATACCTTCCTCAGGACACTGAATATGAATTGCTAATACTGTATCCTTCCAAATTGAAACCAAAACGCCAACTTGAGAAATGAAACCCTCACCATATGATAAATAAACAAACCTATCCTTTGCCTTCCATAGTCTATCTTCTATAAGTTCTTCAACATCCTCAACACCAGAGAGTTGAATTAAATCATCAACATACCATTCACCCTCAATCACACCTCCTTGAAGATAACATTTGAATTTTTCAAGTCCTTCTCTTACAGCTGCTGTTGCTGCTCGGGATGATATCGTAGCAGCAGTTATACCATCAATCTTGCCATTCTCATTATCACCTCTCAACCATATCTCACCCAGAGTGAGTCCACTGAACTGCTCCTGGAACCATCCCTCTGTAACTTTCATTCCAAGACCAGGGGTTTCGGCAAGTCCTTCCTTCGGTATCAAAATTTTTACAACTCTTCCAGCTGAATCTACACCCACAATTGGCCTAATTAAACTGGAGTATCCTCGTCTACCATTCCGAAACACAATACCTACAATGGCTTCTCCCTTATAAACCTTCCAAAGTGTATCATTTTTTACTGTCTCAAAATGTACTTGTGAATCAGGAAATGCTTTTAATAAATTCTCATTTAAGGTTTTACTTGCATATTCCTCAATTACCGGTTTTGTATTTTTATATACAAATGAAAGAAGGAAAGCAGATACGATAGCAACAATAAAAAGGACTGATACCTCCCTAATCTTATTCTTCATACTTACCTCCCAAAAATCCTCACCTGGAGTCGATCCAATAGGGGAACAAACATATTCATTATTAATATAGAATAGGAGACACCCTCAGGATAACCAGCCCAGAGTCTTAATATAACACATAGAATCCCACCACAAATTCCAAAAATCCATCTCCCTTTTAGTGTCACAGGGGATGTTACCATATCTGTTGCCATAAATAGACCACCCAGCATAACCCCACCACTAAAGATGTGAAAAACTGGATTAACAGGAGTTACACCAAGAAAATAAAAAATTCCAGTAATGACGAAAATAGAGCCAATATAAGATAGTGATATCCTCCAGTCTGCATATCCCATTATGAAGAGAAATAATGCTCCAATAAGCAAAAGGAGTGCCGAAGTCTCACCGATACATCCTCCGGTGTTACCAATGAATAAGGTTTTTATCATCGTAGGTGAATTCAATGATTGAATTACATTCAGGTTAGGTTTCATAATTAATAATGACAGTGGTGTTGCCTGTGTCATTCCATCTAAAACTGGAATTCCTGAAAGAGTCCCATTTATAGGTGGTGTCCAGTTACCCGTCATTAAAGAAGGCCAGGAAGCAACAAGAAAAGCTCGCCCAGCCAGTGCAGGGTTAAAAATATTATACCCCAATCCTCCAAAAAGTTGCTTTACTATGAAGACAGCAAAGAAACTACCAACCACAGGAAGCCACCATGGTGAATTCACAGGGATATTAAATGCAACAAGAATCCCGGTGATTATTGCACTTCCATCGAGGCATCTTATATCTCTATTTGTAACACGTTGGAAAATCCACTCAGTAAATATTGCACTCAAAACAGAAAGGCTACAAAGGAATAATGCTCTCCACCCGAAAAAATAAATTGAACCCATTAAAACCGGTATTAACGCACCTACTACTCCGTACATTATCTTCTTAATATTTTTTGGAGAAGTAATGTGGGGTGCAGGTGATAATTGTAACATTATTTCTTTTCTTTCATTAGCTCTGCTTTAGCGTATTTAAAATGCTGTGGTAAAGGTATATAAGAGGGACAAACATAACCACAACCACCACACTCCATACAGGAAAGAACCCCTAATTCTTTTGCCTTTTCAAAGTCTTCCAATTCAATGAACTTATATATCTCTGTTGGCATAAGATACATAGGGCATACATCAACACAGGATGCGCACCTTATACAAGGAGACACCTCCCTTTCCAGAGTTTCTTTTTCATTCTGAACCAAAATACCAGTAGTTCCTTTAATCACAGGAACCTCAGGATAAACCTGGGCAATTCCCATCATTGGTCCGCCATTTATTATTTGCATAGTACCACCAAAAACACCACCAGAAGCTTCAATCAGATATTCAAATGGAGTGCCAATCGGAACAAGGAAATTTGAAGGGTCTCTAACTGGACCTGTAACCGTTACTACTCTTTCATATAAAGGCTTGGAATAACACACTGCTTCATAAATGGCAATTACAGTGCCAACATTCTGAACATAAGCTCCAACATCAAAAGGTAGACCACCTTCTGGAACTTCTTTCCCTGTTATAGATTGAATGAGTTGTTTTTCGGATCCCTGTGGATATTTGGTCTCATGGATGGTAATGTTCGCCCAGGGATAAGATGAAGAAAACTCCTTTATCCTATCAATTGCATCCATTTTGTTGTCTTCAATTGCGATCCACACTCTTTCTGGATTTAGAACCCTCTTTAAAATCTCAACTCCTTTAAAAATATCCTCGGCTCTTTCCAATATAAGACGATGGTCAGCAGTCAGATAAGGTTCACATTCAGCTCCATTTATAATGAGGTCCTTTATTTTCTTATCAGGAGGAACTTTCATCTTGAAATATGTCGGGAATGCTGCTCCACCCATGCCAACAATCCCTGCTTCTTTTACAATTTCAATTATTTGATCTTCTGAAAATAAATCTACATCTCTTTCCTCTTCCTTCCACTCGAATGTTCTCTGGGGATCTAACTTAATTTTCATCGCCTCTTTTCTTCCACCAAGTGGATGCGGCCAATTAACCAGACCCATATATACCCCTGCTACGGAGGAATGTAAGGGGACTGAGAGTTTTCCATTGCTTTCAGCTATCTTCATTCCCACCTCTACCTCATCCTTCTTTTCTATTATAGGCTTTGAAGGGATACCTGTATGCTGAGTTAGTGGAAGATATATAAACTCAGGGGGTTCAATCTTTTTTATTGGTGAGTCTTTAGCTAACTCCTTTCTATATTTCGGATGGACTCCTCCTTTAAATGTAAGAAGTTGCAAAACTCACCTCCATTGATGTAGATTTAACAGAGGCTTTACTACCAATAAATCCGAGAATGAGGCCAAAAACAAACATTCCTATAAAGATTGGAATTGTTGGAAAATAATACTTCACAAAAAATATAGTGATAAGTCGATAAATTAAATAAAGAAGACCTGCACTTATGGCTCCTGCAATTCCACCTTCTATCATACCAGCCAAAATAAAAGGAGCTTGAACGGTTCGTTCTGTCGCTCCAACCAGCTTCATAACCTCTATTGTCTGTCTTCTAGCAAGAACTGTAAGTCGTATTGTATTAGAAACTACAAAAACTGAAGCAAAACTTATAACAATCCCCAGCAGAACATCAAACACAAAGAGAACCCTTACTACCTGGTCTAACCTCTCTATCCATGTTTCTCCATATTCTACGGTTTCAATCTCGCTAAAAATATTTAACTTTGAAGCTACCTCTTCCACTTTATCCGGGCTGGTAAAAGCATCCTTCAACTTTATCTTAAAAGAAGGAGGAAGTGGGTTTGTTTTCAACGCTTCAATAAGACTTGTGGCATTAGGAATTTCTCTTTTAAACTCTTCTAGAGCTTGTTCTTTACTAACATATTCTACGGATTTTACACCGACCATTGTTTCAATCTTTCTTATAAGTTCATCCCTTGCACCATCTTGTAAAGCTTCTCTTAAAAATGCATTTATCTCCACTTTTTCTCTTGCTACTTTTATGATACCAAAAAGATTAAATGTTCCTACAAGAAATAATCCAAAAAGAAAAAGAGAAAAGAACATAATACTAATTGCTATAAGTGTCATAATACCATTGCGGTAAAGTCCAATTAATGCTTCCCTGATTATAAACATGCTACCACTCTACCATCCGTCCTTCATCAAGTCGAATGACTCTACCTCCCATCTTCCTTGCAAGATAGACATCGTGTGTAGCCATAAGAACAGCAGTTCCAGAAGTATTTATTTCTTGAAGGATTTTGATAATATCCATGGAGGCTTCTGTGTCAATATTTCCAGTTGGCTCATCTGCAAGGAGGATAAAGGGTTCTCGAACGAGAGCCCTTGCTATTGCAGCCTTCTGCTGCTCTCCACCTGAAATTCTGTATGGAAACTCATTTCTTTTATGAGATATTCCTACAAGAGTAAGTGCTTTCATAACCTTTTCTCTCATCTTCCTACCTGATCCTCCAGTAACTTCAAGGGCAAAAGCTACATTTTCATAGACTGTTTTATCCTGAAGCAATTTAAAATCTTGAAAGATTATACCAATCCGGCGACGAAGAAATGGAATTTCGTGTTTCTTTATAGTCGAAGAGAGAAATCCTACAACAGCTACTTCTCCTTTATCTGGAAATATATCCATATATATAAGTCGAAGTAGGGTGCTTTTACCTGATCCTGTAGGACCAGTAAGAAAAACAAACTCTCCTTTATTAATACTAATATCTATATCTCTTAAGGCATACCAGCCTTTTTTTAATGATTTGCTGACGTTTCTTATTTCAATCATTAGAAGATATGATTAGAATATATGAACTATTTTTGTTTGTCAAGGAGTTTTTGCCCCTGAGACACAAGGACACAGAGGATATATCTAACTAAATCCTAAATCCCAAATCCCAAGCCCTAAATTGGACGCAGATGAACTCAGAAATTAGTTAATTGGTTGAATGGTCAAATAGTTAATTAGGGAAAACTCAATAAACTCAACAAACTTAATAAACTCAGAACTCAGCACTCCGAACTCGGAACTAATTATTCCTCGAACCCTTGAACCCTATACCTATTAATCCATGCTTCTCTAATCCTATCTCTTCTAATCCTTTAATCCTTGTAAATTGACTGATGACTATAGACTTACGACTAAAGACTAATAACTTTCGACTAATTTATCCTTGAAACCTTTAAACCTTATTGATTAACTCAAAACAACAATATCGCTGCGAGGGAAGCAACAATGAGTGAGATAATAATAGGTGCTACCATCGACTTCATAAAATCCTTGATAGATGATCTAAAGTACTCTATAGAGACCAATACACATGGATGAACAGGGGATATCATATACCCCATAAAAATAGAAAAGAACATAATAGCGAAGGTAGCCATAGTCATTCCTTCCTCTCCGTATCTTGAATAAAAGATTGGTAAGAGAACTGAAACCGGAAGTTGAACCCTTCCAGTTACAAAACCAAGAAATGCCCCTATACCCACAATTAGAAAAGCAGGAGAGAAAGCTATCCCAGCAATAACATCTGACATATTGGATGCCCTGAATATATTGAGAAAAAGAAACATACCAAATATTATCAATGTGTAATTCCATGGCTTCATTTTCTTCACCACCCCAAGAAATTCCTTATTGGACAATTTTGAGGAAATAAAAGAGATTAATAAACTTACAGATACCCCAAGGAGTAATGCAGTCTCCCCGATACGAAAAATATTCATAAAAGAGAAATGAATAATAGGAGCAAGTATAAGTATACCGAGAGGAATAAGGAGTCCTTTTAATTCAAAGTTTCCTTTATAGTCAATCCTGCCCTTTACTCCTCTAATCATGAAAATGTATCCTAAAATGAATATTACCAAAAAGTATGGTATAAGATATGGAATTTCTCTATATACATCAATACCCGCCATTTTAGTAGTAGGTAGAAGTGCCCCAAGTGGATATACAAATATCAAAAGATGTCTAAACCATATATTTATAACTGACTTAACCTCTGCTTTAACACCTTTGCCAGCCCTCTCAACCAGAGGTGCAGAAAGTAGCGCTCCTCCTGGCATAGGTAACATACCAAATAGAGCCGGGGATAGCATAAGGATACCCTTTTTTCCTACCCTCAGATTCGATACCAGCAACTCCATCAAATGTGATTCCTCCATTACACCTCCAATCAGGGGTATGATACCAACGGAGATTGCAAGAAAAAGTATAGAAGGATCACTGATAGTCCCTAATACAACATAAGCGATTTCTTTTAATGATAGGCTGAAAAGTCCCAGAACTAAAGCCCCAACCAAGAATCCAAGCCAGAAATTCTTCCTTGCTATCAAGATAAGAAGTGTAAGAGAAAGTAGAAAACCAATCCAGATGATTATATGACTCATGTCACTTCTGTTCTTTCTTTATTTTTGTTTTCAACATGTCAAGAGTTTATCGACTTGACCAAGGTTGTCAAGAGGAATGATAATGACCGAGAACCGAGGACAGAAGACGGATGTTGAAGACTTAATGACTTGACTTACAATTGAAAATATTATAAGATATCAAAAAATAAGGAGGTATAATGGAAATAGCAGATATGATCGGGCAAGGAGTAGTAAACACATCAAGAGATATGAGTGGGTGGCTCAAATTGGTTGGCATTATCTCAATCGTTATGGGAGCCCTCTTTATCGTTACAATAATTGGGATAATACCAGGAGGGATCCTTATCTGGCAAGGTATACTCCTTAACCGCGCTGGTAATGGTTCAAGAGAAGTTGGTGGAGGGAACGTTAACTCAGTAATAGAAGTACTCAAACCTTTAAAGATTTACTTTATAATCCAGGGTGTTTTAATACTCTTTGCAATTTTCGGATGGATAATTTCCATCTTTACCATTGGTTTTGGCGGCTTAATGGATATACTTGGAGGTTCAGGCATCTATTGAGTGAATATAAGTTTATTTGCGACTTTATGCTGGGGCGTCTTGCCAGATGGATGAGATTATTAGGGCTAAACACTCTGTATTATAATAACCCAGATGACCCCAGCATTTTACATAAAGCATTAAAAGAAGGACGAACCATCCTAACCCGTTCAAAAGAACTCGAGAGATTAGAAAATGTTGTTATAATAAAATCAGAAAATCTTGATGAACAATTAAAACAAATAAAAGAGATTATTAAGATAAAAACACCACTCTGCCGCTGCCCTGAGTGTAACACACCACTTTCAACTGTTGACAAAGAAGAGATAAGAGGGGAGGTCCCAAAATATATTTATAAAATTCACAATGATTTTAAAAGATGTCCTAATTGTAACAGAATTTATTGGAAAGGAACGCATTATAAGGAAATAAAGAGAAAAATCAATGAACTCAAGAGTTAATGCACTTATCCTTGTATCACTTATCGGTGTATCCTGTGCACCTATTATGCCACTTAGACAATTCAAAGAAGAACCTATTATTCGAGTCCTCCTTAAGACTAATCCACAAAAAATTTCAATTTCATCAGATTTTAATTTAGAAATAAGGATAGGGAACAAAAAGGGGACTATAAAAGGTTCTACGAGTATATCTTTTAATCCGTTAAGAATTATTACTTCAAAAGGTCAGATTAATAATCCAACTTTTCCCATTTTTATTGTACCTACCAATGGAAATATTTATCTAGGTGGACGCGCATACCCTGGTGGTATAAAAATATCAAAAGGAAGTGAAATTCTTGTTGTTAACCACATACCTATAGAAGAATATTTAAAGGGTGTTCTTCCATATGAAATGGGAAGTCTCCCCAGGAATCAGATAGAAGCATTGAAAGCACAGGCAGTGGCAGCTCGTTCTTATGCAATGGCAAATATGAAACCAAAAAGTGAATATGATATTTTATCCACTATATATGACCAGGTTTATAGAGGTATCGAAAAGAAAGACGAAATAATAAATGAGGCAGTGGAATTAACAAGAGGGGTAGTAGCATTATACCAGGGGAAAATAATAAATGCGAAGTATTCATCAACCTGTGGAGGTAAAACTGAAGATAACGAGAATATTTGGCATGGTAAGAGAATATCATATCTACGGTCTGTCCGTGATTCTGGTTGGGATGGAAAGACATTTTGTAGATTTTCACCCCATTTTGAATGGGAAAGAAGTTATAAAAAAGACCAGTTCTTTCTTGTAGTAAAAAAACAGATAGGAGAGCTATTCGGTCAAAACCCAAAAGAAATAAGGTGGATTAAGATAGCACAATACACCAGAACAAATAGAGTTCACACAATTGAAATACAAACAGATATAGGAAAATTCTATCTAGATAAAGACCAGATAAGAAGACTTTTCGCTGACTTCCGTGGCTCAATAAAATCTCTAATGTTCCGCATAAAAGTAAAGGGCAACAGTATAATTATCTCAGGAAGGGGTTATGGACACGGGGTTGGAATGTGTCAATTTGGTGCCATGGAGATGGCAAAAGAGAACTTCAACTATCAACAAATTCTCTATCATTATTACACGGGTATCAGATTATCAAAGCTTTGGTAATATGCGGATAGCAATTACTGCTGATAACCATCTAACAGATAAAAAGAAACACCCCGAAAGATGGAAAACCCTTGAAAATATTTTAAATGATATACGTGAAAAAGATATAAACAAAATTATTATATGCGGTGACTTATTTAACGACGATTGTCATAATTACTCTGAATTTGATAAATTAACTGATAAATACAATAATATAGATTTTTTAATTATTCCGGGTAACCATGACCCAAATATCAGCGAAAAGGCTATTACTGGGAGCAATGTAACTATTTATACTGAACCTGAGGTTATTTCTTTTAATGATTCAGATTATTCATTTTTCTTTTTGCCTTATAAGCCAAAAATTACAATGGGTCAACAATTTGTGTCATACCAAGAGGACTTAATACCAAGGGAGTGGATATTAATAAGCCATGGAGATTGGGCCGACAGTATACGAACACCAAATCCAATTGAACCCGATGTTTATATGCCATTAAGCAGAAAGGATATTGCAAATTATAAACCTACTTTGACTATATTGGGGCATATTCATAAACCTCTTGATGACACTGATTATAATGTTCATTATGTGGGCTCTCCATGTGGATTGGACATAACCGAAACGGGAAGACGAAGGTATTCAATACTGGATACTAAAAATTTAGACTTAGAACACATAAATGTAGATTCAGAGGTTATATACTTTGATGAAACGATAAATATTTGGCCAATGGAAAATGAAGATGAATACTTAAAAAATCAGATTGCGAAGATAAAGGAGAGATGGGATTTAAATTCTGAAGAAATGTCAAAAGCTAAAATCCGTATTAAAATTAAAGGCTATTCCTCAAATATAAGGAAGTTAAAAGATTTTTGCGAGAAAAGTTTTGAAGGTTTCTCTTTTTGGAATAATGAAAAACCTGATATTTCTGAAGTATATGAATCATATAATTACGAACTTTTAAAAATTACTGAAAAAGTTGTTGCGCGGATTGATCAACAGAGTTGGGTTGAAATAGAGGGAGAACCAATAAAAAATGAAATAATATCAAAAGCAATCAAAACAATATACAGTATAAGTTGAAATTATGAGTATTAGAATAAAAGAGCTGAATGTAAAAAACTTAGGTCCAATAAAGAAATTAAACTTAGTCCTGAAAAGTATTAACTTAATATATGGAGACAATGAAAGAGGTAAAAGTTATTTAGTTGAGTTCCTTATTCGATCTCTTTTTAAAACAGCTGGATGGAAGCTTCGCAAAAAGACCGGGAGTGGAAAAGTATTAGTTGAAGGACTTGACGATAAAATCATCGAATTTTCTCCATCAAAATCAGTTAAACTCGAGGATTTTCTTTCTGAAAAATATGTAGGACTGCCCCCTGATTTTTCTAAACTATTAATATTCAGAAGCACAAATGTTGAATTAGGAGAGGAAAAAGAAAGTGATAAAATAATGCTTAGAAGATTTCTCTCCCATAAAGAGATATTTGATAAAATTAAAGATAATATTTCAAAAACTATTATAGACTCTGAGATTGATGGGTATAAAATTGAGGGAGCAAAAAGAGCAGAAATACAAAGAAGAGAAGATTTAATGGAAGATATGCGTCTCATAGATGAATTATTTCAAGAAATTGAAAATAAATACATGGGTGGAGAACGAAGGAATCTTGAGGACGAAAAAAAGAAATTAAAAAACAGATTCGATAAACTAGAGAAAGCCAAGAGACACATTTCATACAAAATTTCTAAGGAAATTGAGAGTTTAGAAAAGAAAGCAACACAAGTTGATGAAAAAAGCATTAATTACTTATTAAAACAGATTAGTAATTTGAATATAGCAATAAAGAAATATGAGAACAAAAAAGAAGATTTAAATATTCTGTTAGAATCTACTAAAAATTATAAATGGCTTAAAAGTGCTATTAGTGAATATGAAAAATATAATTTTGAGGAAATTACTGAAAAACCTAATATCTGGTATACTATATTCTTTGCATTAATTTTTGCTTTAATTATTGCTTTTACCGTTCTTAAGTCCCAGGTTGGAATTATTATATCTTTATTAGGTTTAGCAGGAATCGTGTTGATGTACAAAAGGAGATATGATAAATTTCTGGCAGATGCAGGAAAGAGAGACGAAATATTAAACCTAAAAAATGAATTTAAAGAAAGATTTAATGAAAAGTTAAAGAACTTAGCAATAATGAATGAAAAGATTAAAAACATTGAAGATGATTATAATAAAAGGGAGGTGATTCAAGGACAACTTAAAGATGAGAAATCTGAAATTGATAATACAAATCTTAAAATTGCGGAAGAAATGAAAGGTCTTCTCGAGAAGGAAATTGGAATGGAGAAATGGCTGGAAGAGTTAGAGAAAAAGCTTGAAGAAAGAAGAAGGTTAAAAGAGCAAATAAGTGATAAGAATGTAGAATTAGCACGTTTAGATGTAGAGGAACCAGATTATATAAAAGAAAAACAAGAAGTTGTATACAACAAAGATGAATATATAGAAGTAAAAGAAGATTTGGAGAAAATAAAAGAGAGTATTTCTAAAAAAGAGGAAGAACTAAAGACACTTAAACACTCTATTTGTAAGCATACAAAAGATAATTTCTCAATTGAATGGACTGAACTAATCAAAAATTTGGCAGATAAACATAATGAAGTATTAAGTGAATATAAAAATCTTACAGCTGAAATAATTGGTAAGAAATACGTAAGTGAAATAATTGAAGAATTATATAAAGAAGAAGATGAAAAAATCAAAGATGCTTTGGAATCAGAAATAATTTCAAATATGCTACCTCAAGTGACAACTCATTATGAAAATATTTCGCTTACGGATGATAGGATGATTGTTTCTGATACATATAATGATTTCCCTGTGGAATCGATAAGTGACGGAGCAAAAGAACAAGTTTTCTTGGCATTAAGGATAGGTTTGGCAAAACATTGGTTTAAAAAGGATGAGTTATTCCTGATTTTTGATGATGCTTTTCTTCACTCCGATTATAACAGGCGTCCTTTACTTTTAGATAAATTAATAGAACTTGCCAATAGTGGGTGGCAGATAATATGCTTTACTTTTGATGATAATATTCGAAATTTAATTGATAAGAAAGTAAAGAAATTAAAGGATGAATATAGATTTTACAATTTAAATGAAATATAAGATTCTTTAAAATTTTTAAGATAATTAATTCAACCTCTATTCAGACTCTGATGACTATTTAAAAATTAAGGTTCTTATTTGGAGGTATAATGGAAGGGGATTTTATTAGTTATGATGATTTTGAAAAAGTTGATATGAGGGTAGGAAGAATAATTGAAGTTGAAGATTTTCTTGAAGCGAAAAAGCGCGCTTACAGATTAAAGGTTGACTTTGGTTCACTCGGAGTTAAGAACTCTAGTGCTCAGATTACAGACCTTTACTCACCAGAAGACTTAAGGGGAGAACTTGTTATAGCAGTTGTTAATTTTCCTCCAAAAAGGATAGCCAGCTTTTTGTCAGAGATTCTTATACTTGGAGTCACGGATGATAAGGGTAGAGTAATTCTTTTAAAACCTGATATGGATGCTCCTCTGGGAAGCAGAGTATTCTGAAAGCTGAAGCTTCAATGAAAAATGAATAATGTAAAATGTTCACCCCGTTTGATAATTTCATATCTAACGGGGCAAGAAATGCAAAATTAATATTAAAACTCCGAACTTAGAACTCCGCACTTGGAACTTTAAAATCTTTACCTCTCTCGAAAAATATTCTATAATATGTGGAGATAAATTCAAATAGGAGGCAGTAATTATACCAATTATCTTTAATGGGGAATGCTTGGAATATGAATCACCCGGTCATCCTGAAAGCCCGGAACGAGTTAAAAATACCTATGAATTTTTAAATACTAAAGGTTATGAGTTTATTGATTATGATTATTGTCAAGAAGAAGATATTTTATTATGTCATACACAAGAACTCATTGATAGCATAAAGAGTAATAATTTCTTTGACCCAGATACCCCTAACTTACCGGGAATTTACGACTATGCAAGATTATCCGTAGGAGGCAGTCTAAAAGCACTTGATATAACTAATAAAGAAAGAATATCATTTGCACTCATTAGACCACCAGGACATCATGCAAGCAAATCGAAATTGGGTGGATTTTGCTATTTTAACAATATTGCAATAACTGTGAGGAAATCTTTAAAAAAATGTGCGATAATTGATATAGACTGTCATCATGGGAATGGAACACAGGATATATTCTTAGGAGATGATAAAGTGATGTATTTTTCAATACATCGCAATGGATACTTTTATCCTGGGACGGGAACCGAATCAATAAGAAACTGTATGAATTACCCCCTACATTATCCATCTGAAAGTGATTGGCTGAAAGCATTCAATTCCATTATCTCTAAGGTTCGTGAGTTTTCACCAGAACTAATTGCTGTATCTGCTGGTTTTGATACATATCAAGATGATCCAATAGCTGGGCTTGGATTAAGAGAAGATGTATACGAAGAAATCGGGAAAGAAATTTCTAACCTTTCAAAACCCACATTATGCGTACTTGAAGGTGGATATAGTGATAAATTACCTGTTTGCCTCTTTAATTTTTTAAAGGGCTTGGAATATTCTACATGATATAAAAATTCTGGAGTTTAAAAATGAGATATTCACCACAAAGACACATAAAAATAGGTTTTAGGTGTTATGTTCAGAGTGCGGAGTACTGAGTTCTCTATTAGGTCTTTGGTATTAGAGATTAGTGCAAAGTGCCATTTATAAGTCACGAGTCTTGAGTCGCCAGTCGAGAGTCAATAGAAAGATTAAGGAGTAATTTTCAGCTTACTGCTTACAGCATACAGCTTTCAGCAAACTGACTAACCACCAACTTACCAACAGTCCAACCGACTAACTCACTAACTGTTACACTTGACCCCTCGACCCCTTGAACCCATATAATTTTACTATTCAACCAATTAACTAATTTCTGCGTTTGTCTGCGTTCAATTTCTGGTTGTGGGATGCGACTGACTAAAAACTAACGACTTGAGACTCTTAAATATTGACTTGCGACTTCGTCGCATGGTACTTGACTTAAATTAGTTATAAATTAATATACAACTATGTCTATCACAAGAAAACTCTTACTTTCTACATTAAAGGAAAAACAGATGAACTTTTTCACTATCAGAGATATCTGTTCATTATGTAATATTTCTACTAATTATGCATCTCAGATAGTATACCATTTAAAAATGGATGAAGAAGTTGAAGAGATAGAAAAAGGTAAGTACATTATGGGAGATTATGGTGAATATCCTCTTCTAATTGCCAGTAAAACTGTTCAACCTTCTTATATCTCTTTTAAGACTGCATTATATTTATACAAAATGAAGGAAAATATTGATGACGAGATATATATTGCAACTCCAAAGAGAAAAAGACCGTTGGATTTCAGAAAATATAATTTCAAATATATAACAATAAAGCGCTATAAATTCTTTGGATATTGTGGTATAATCATAAGGGGTAATAGAGTTCTTGTAGCAGAACCTGAAAAAGCAATAATTGACTCTCTTGAGGAATTAAAATATGGTCCTGAATTAAATAAATTTAAGGGAGTCCTTAATAACTCTCTGGATATAATTTCTATAGATAAATTAATAAGATATGCAAGACGATTTCGAGATAAAAGTCTTCTTGCAAGATTAGGTTATATGCTTGAAATCGTTGGTGTACAAATTAAAATTTCTGAAAAGTATTTACCAAAAGACTACATAAAACTTGATCCAGCCGGGGAAAGGCGCGGGAAGTGGATTTCAAAGTGGAATATCATAGATAATCTTTGATTTTATCAATCGAGATTCCAAGGTCAATTCCATTATTTACCCATTTGGTGAGTTGCTTAACCTGTTCCATTTCCTTTTCTTTTTTGATGTAATAATAGTATGCAGTATTATTTGAGAGAAGTGGGTCTATAAGGGGTTGTTCCATTGGTGTTTTTGGGATTGGAGAGAATTCTGAAAGGGAAACCTTTACCCCAATATTTGCAACATCTAAGATTGACTTTGTAACAGATTCAAAGCTCTGGTCAGGAAGTCCGGCGAGGAGATAGACATAGATGTGTTTCTTGTTATAGCCTGCGAGATAGAGATTTTCTACTGCAACTATAAATTCCTCATAAGTGGTTTTCAAACTGAGCTTCTCTTGAAGATTTGAGTCTGTTGTTTCAAGAGATATCCGTGGCTCTTTAAAACCAACTTCTTGCATAGCCTCTGCAACCCTTCCACTTATGAAGCTTGAATGAAGACCGTTTGGGGTAAAGAATTTTACATTCATTCCACATTTCTTTATTCCGTAGCAAAGCTTCTGAAATCTCTCCTCATTAATGAGCAAAGCATCATCGTAGAAAGCAAATCTTTTGATACCTCTTTTATAAAGAAATTCTATTTCATCAATAACCTGTTCTACCTCTTTATCTTCCTTCTTTTTGTAGAGATTAGGAGCAGCACAGTAGGGACAATTATATGGGCAGCCAATTGAAGTAGCTAATACTGCATATTCAAGATATCTATAATGTGAGTAATCAGGTGGAGGGAATTGACTGAAATCCTCTGGAACCTCTATATTTATTTCTTTAATATAATTTTCCTTTATTGTATAAACCCTGTTATATCCAAGACTCTCTGCATGTTCTGGTAGTAGAGTAGGGTATATACCTCCAAGAAGGAGGAGTGAATTAATAGCCAGAGAATCAACAATTTCTTTTATTTCTATCACTCCTGGATACCAGTAGGTCATAGTACAAGTAACCATTACAGCATCTGGTGAAAAATCATCCATTCTTTGCCTGATAACCTCATTTGGTAATCCATACCTTCTGTATCTTCGGGGAATATTCTTCAAAACATCGAACTTACGAACCTCTTTTGAATAGAACTTTCCTCTACCAAATCTATCGCTTCTTGTACTGGGATAGAAATGGTCCTGTCTGTATGTAGCATCAATTAGAGCAACCTCATATCCCTTCTCTTTCAAGATACTTGAAAGATACAATAGACCAAGTGGTTTCATCCAGAAATCATAAGCGGCAAAATCATAAATGGGAGGATTTATGAGGAGAATTCTCATATATTATATTAATAAGTTTACTCAAGATTAACTGAATATATAGCTGTTTGTTCGCGCTTTCCTTTAAGCAAAACCTTACCAACAGATTCAATCTTATAATTTCCTTTAAGTCTCCCTCTTGTTTCTTCTGTTATAAGTATCTCTGTTGTATACTCCTTGTTTAGGGGCTCAAGTCGTGCAGCAGTATTAACTACATCCCCTATTGCTGTATAGTCTGCACGATGACTTGAACCAATATTACCAATTACCACTTCTCCTGAATTTATTGCAATCCCAGCATTAATAGGGTGCTTCGCCTCCTTTATTTTTCCTCGATTAATCTGTCGAAGCCTCTGTTGCATTGCTATGGCACATGAGATAGCTCTATCTGCATGGGAAGGATGAAAAATGGGGGCACCAAATATACACAGGATACCATCTCCCATATATTTATCTATCATTCCGCCATGTTGAAAAATTATGTCAGCCATTTCCTCAAAATACTCATTTAATTCTTCAACAACACTCTCGGGAATCTCATTCTCAGCTCTGGATGTAAAATCCCGAATATCACTTATTAATATACTAACTACCCTTCTTTCGCCCTTTAAGCTGAACGTAGGAGCTAAAATTATTTCCTTAATTACCTCTTCAGGAACATACCTTGAAAATAGGTCCCTTATGTGTCTTTTTTCCTTTTCCAGACGATTTATTCGGAAAGAAAGTCCTGCAACAAAAGAAAAAACCATAGCCAACAAAGGTCTTATCATTTCAAAATCTACGAAATATGTAAGATACTGGATAAGAACAAATAGAAAATAACCGCCCATTAATACAACTGTAATTATTGGGGAAGCATAGGGAGATAATTTATTCGAAAACCATAAAACAAGAAATACAACAAGAACAACAAAGATTATTATATATAAATTAGATGCTTTCCTTATAGGTTCCGAATACAGGAGATTATGAATGATATTTGCATGTAGTTCTATAGAGGGTAATTGTCCTCCAAAAGGTACTTGAGATAAATCAGCAATTCCTGGAGAGGAAGACCCAAGCAGAACGATCTTACCCTCAAAAAGATTATTAGAAATATTGCCTTTAAGAAGATCCGCAAATGACACATATTCAAAGGTTCTAAAAGGTCCCTGGTAGTTTATCCAGAGGAAATTATTTTTATCCAACCATATGTTTCTTCCTCCTATCATTAACCTTCTACCCCTAAAAGACCATACACGTGCCACCTTTTGTGCTACAGTAAATGCAAAGGAGGGAACAGTCTTATCTTTGTAGTTAAAGAAAATAGGTGCTTTCCTCTGAACACCATCTTCATCTTGTATTGAATTTATTATACCAATTTCTGCATCTTCTATAAACTCTGAGATTGGAGTTATCATACCTTCAAATCTTGGTGCACTCCTGGGAGGTGGAAAATCTAAAAGATAAGCATTGTATCCTTGAGCAGGACGGTCATTGAGGTCATTTGTAAGGTAGGAAGCAAGAACCACATTATTGGCTTTTCTAATAGAAGAACTCAAGTACGAATCAAAGGAGAATGTAGAAAGAGTCGCATCAATTATTCTATCCATTGTCGTTGAATCTATATCAGAAATGATTGAGAATAATTCAACACTCAAATGACTTTTACTTATTTCACGGTTATAACCACTAATCGAATCAGGTTCAGAGAATATAAAGTCAATACCTATAACAGAAGGATTTTGACTGGCAATTTCATTTATAGCTTTACCAAAATAGAACCTTGGCCAACTCTGGTATCGTCCAAGTTCTCTCAAGCTTTTATCATCAACATCTACTATTACTATCTCTTGCTCTTTTTTATCCTCACCTGATTCCAACTTCCACCAATCTCGAATATCATACATGAATCTCTCTATGCCCATATGCAATGGGTAGAACCACATAAAAATAAATAAAAATGCAATAATTAAAACTCCGTATAAAAAAAGAGCTCTCTTACTTACCATATTAAAAGTATTGCTCATAAGTAAAAATAAGTCAAGAGGACTATATCACAGAAAAACTGTGATATACAATGAAGAATGAAAATTGTTCACCCCGTTAGATAATTTCATATCTAATGGGGCAAGAAATGTAAAATGAAAAATTTAAAATAACTCAGAACTTACAACATTGCACTCGGAACTAATTATTCCTCTGATCCTAACTTGGAACTAAGTACTTGTAACTCATAACTATAAACACTTGAACCCTTGAATCCTGGAATCCTTGAACCCTTAATATTTCTCCTTGACTATTAATATTATTTTTATAGATTGAAAGCAATGAGATTAAAGGAAATTGTAATATCAGGATTTAAATCTTTCCCAAAGAAAACACACTTTAAATTAAAAGGGGGAATCACCACTTTTGTAGGTCCAAATGGATGTGGTAAAACCAATGTCATTGATGCTATAAAATGGTGCCTGGGAGAAATGAGCATAAAGACACTTCGAGCAGATAGATTGGAAGACTTGATATTTACCGGGACACAATCTCGACCCCCGGTTGGAATGGCAGAAGTAAGACTTATATTTGAAAACAATGGCGGAATACCAATTGACTATGATGAAGTAGAGGTAAGGCGCCGATATTTCCGCTCAGGAGAAGGAACTTTTCTCATAAATAACACCCCCTGCCGTCTCAGGGACATTCAAAACCTTTTTGCGAATTCAGCTCTGAAATCTTCAATATTAGACCAACAGATGATTGAGGATTTCTTAATATCTGATTCTGATATACGCAGGGAACTACTCGAATCAATCGCAGGTATTAAAAGATACAGGCAAGACCGAAAAGAGGCATTATACAAACTAAATCAGGTTGAAGGATCACTGGAAAAGATTGAGATAATCCTGCAAGAAAAGAATAAAACTATGAGAAGCCTTTCACGAGAAGCCAACAGGGCAAAAAGATTTCATAAATTACAAGATGAATTGAAAGATATGGTTATTCTAACTTCAAAATCAAAGTTATACTTTATAGAAACATTATTAAAAGAAAACGAAAAGGAAAAAGGAAATCTTGAGAAAAAACTTGAAGAACTACTAAAGAAACTTTTAAAATGGAAAAGAGAAATAGAATATGCAGAAGAAGAATTAAATTCCAGGAGAAAGGAATATATTCAAATAAACAAGGAAATTGAAGAATTACAGAAAAATATCTTAACTCTCCGTGAAAAGAAAGCGCATCTGGAAGGTGAGCTAAAAAGAATGGTTAACTTATTAGTAGAGCTTCCAACAGATATTAAAAGTTCTATCACAGAAACAGAAGAAAAAATTGAAGAGCTTAATAAAAATTTAGAAAAAATATCTTCAAAGATACCGGAATATGAATCAAAGAAAGAAGGATTAGAAGAGAATTTAAAAGAGATCGCATTACAGCTAGAATCCCTTAAAGACAAGAATCTTTCAATAAAGATAAAAATGGAGGAACAACAATCTCGTATTGATTCCATAAAAGAGTATCTTCAAGGATATAAAACCACACTAGAAAACAAATATGTCGAAATAAAAAAATTTGAAGCCTTGATAGCTCATAATAAAAACGAGTTAGAAGATAATACAGGAGTAATAAACCAACTTGAGTCTAAGGTGCAAAAAAAGGATGTAATGAAATCCACATTACTACGAAAACTACAGAACGAAAAATCAGACCTGAACAGGATAGAGAAGGAAATACAATTTTATGAGAGCAGGGCTACTGAGCTATCAGAGGGAATGAAGATAATAAAAGAAAGGATGCAACTTCCAATATTATCTGAAAATATCGAAGTAAAAAAGGGATATGAGAAAACATTAGAAGCAATCTTAGGTGATTTTATAAATGGTTCTATAGGTTCTGTTGAAGAAGTCAAGAAAGCAATCGATTTGCTCAATCAGGAATCTAAAAAGGGTGGAATTTTTATAATCGGCAAAGAAAAGAAAAATGAAGAACTGAATGGTATCCTAAGAAGTAAATATGCACATCTTATAACGGAAAGGTTATCAAAATATAAAATTGCGAAGAATCTAAAAGATGCGTTGGAAAAGTCTTTAAATGATGGTGGATTTTGGGTTACTCCTGAAGGAGATATAATAGAGGATAGATTCATTCTGCTTTCAAAGGGTAGGGAAGGAGTCCTTGTAAGGCGAGCTAAAGAAACTGCACTCAGGAAAGAATCTTTGATAAAACAGGAAAAAATCCAAAAAATGGAAAAAGAAAATGAGGAATTGATTAACGATATAAATAAATTAAAGAGTGAAATAGCTCAGGTTGAAGAAACGCGAGAAAAGTTAGTAAATAAAAGATCAAGCATAGAATTTGATATAAACCGTTTGAATTATGAAATTGAGTCAATCAAGAATGACCAAAAATCTGACAAAAAGGAGATAGAGAAACTCAAGAAATTAACATCAAATATGCGGGTTCAAAGAAAAGAAATTGAAAATGACCTTAGTGATACAAACTCTAAATATACCGCATTAGAGCAAGAATTAGAAAAACTTGATAAAAAACTTATTACCACAGAAAGAGATAGAGAATCAAAAAGGAATAAATTAAGTGAGCTAAAAAATCTTTTAAGTAAACTTGAAGATGGTCTTTCACTTCTTCAGGAAAAGGAAAAACTGGAAGAAGAACGGGAGAATAAGGGTAAGAAAATTAAAGAGATTAGTTCGAAATTTGACCGACTTAAGAGTGAATTAAATAATCTAAGTGATGGATTAGAAGAGAATGAACAGATGATAAACAAAGAAAGAAAAGAATATCTAAATGAGCAAGAAGCAAAGAGTGATAAAGAACGGAAAATCGATAATTTAAAGATGGAAATTGCAAAATTGGAATACCAAAAAGAAAGTATCATTAACGAAGTATTCCGGGAATTTGGAGTGACCACTACAGGAGAAAATGTAGCGATAGAAGACAATATAGATGAGAAAAACAGGGAATTAAGAGAGAAAATCGAATCGCTTAAACCTATAAACCCCTTAGCAATTGAACAACATGAAGAGAAAAAGGAGGAATTAGAGAGAATAAAGGAAGAACATAATGACCTTATTGATTCAAGGAAAGATATAAATGACTCTATAAACGAGATAGACAAAAAAGCTACAAAACAATTTAAAGATACTTTCGCTGATATAAAGAAGGATTTTCAATTTATATACGAACGACTCTCGCCAAATGGAATAGCTGATATAAGATTGACAGGAGAAAATATACTGGAATCCGATATCGAAGTTTGGATTCAGCCTGAAGGTAAAAGACTTAAAAGGATGGAACTATTTTCAACAGGAGAAAAAACCCTCGCAGCTATTGCACTCCTTCTTGCAATAATGAGAAAGAGGCAGTCTCCCATCTACATAATGGATGAAATTGATGCACCCCTGGATGAAAATAATATAGAACGATTTATATCTATAATTAAGAATTTTTCAGAAACTTCTCAGATTCTCCTTATAACACACAATAGAAGAACCATGGAATCATCCGATAGTATTTACGGAATAACCATGGAAGAACAGGGAATTTCAAAGGTA
>SOIB01000148.1 GCA_004377355.1 Candidatus Stahliibacteriota bacterium
ATACGTCCGCAATTGGGACAGGTGGTTACTATTTCGTTCTTTTGCTCGGGTGATATCATTTGAATGGGAAGAACTAAATAACATCCCTGACAGATATTGTTAACAACAGGAATAACTGCATTCCCATATCTTATTGTGAGTCGACTGTATTTACGATATATATGGTCCTTAATTGAAGAAACAATATTTGCACGAGCTTCTTCCATCTGTTTAAGGTCATCAAGTTCGAACCCTGCTTCTTCTTCCTTCTCTTTATCCTTTCTTAAAATATCTAATTCCTGTAAAGATATTAATAATAATAGTTGCTTATTCATATTTATTAGCAGAAGAGATTACATAACTCTTCTTTAAAGACATCTTCATCCTGAATAGTAAATAACTTCTCTGCTTTTGAAATTTCCTGGAAGGTTTCTGCAATTTTTCCCAATAAGATTAAATACTCACTTTTTGAAGCATATGGCGGTGCAACTATCAGAAAGATAAGAAATACAGGTTTATCATCAATAGCATCAAATTTGATAGGTTCGTCAGGCATACCAATTGATATCATTAAATCAGTAATAACCATACTTCTGGTATGTGGAATTGCAATTCCATTTCCTATTCCCGTTGAGCCCATTTCTTCTCTCTGTAACACAGATTTGTATAGTAGATTTTCCTGGTGCTCATTGAGATCAAAGCGTTTTATTAATTGCAATAGTATGTCCTTTTTATTTGATGATTTAATGTTAAGAGATATTTTTGCTTTTTTAATTAATTCCGGTATAGATGTTTTTAACATCAATTACTTATATATATATTTTTTTTTAAATGTCAATTGATTTTGGAAAATTACATTTAAAATCCAGTATCAATAAAAACTCTATCAACAATGTCATCATCTGCTATATATGGTATTGTTATATGTGCTTTATCTTTATTTTTGTCATTCCAGATTGTTGCTACTTCCAGAGCATTGGAATTTCTCGCCCAGGCTCGTCTTGCTATCCCTCCAATTACATCCCATTCAAGTGCAGTTTTTATTATCTCATCAACACGTTTTGACCCATCCAGAACGAGACCAAAACCACCATTGAATGCTTTCCCTATACCTACACCACCTCCGTTACTTAAGACAACCATTGACATTCCACGGATAGCATTGCCCACAAAGGAATGAACAGCCATATCTGCAGTTATATTACTTCCATCTTTTATATTGGATGTTTCCCTGAAAGGGGAATCTGTGGATCCAGTATCATGATGGTCTCTTCCAAGCATTATAGGTCCTATTTCCCCTTTTCTTACAGCCTCGTTAAAATTGAGTGCAATCAAAATTCTCTCTTCGTGATCAGCATAAAGGATTCGTGCCTGAGATCCAACTACAAGATTGTTTTTAATTGCATCCTTTACCCATTTATAGTTATCCATATCTTGAACCCTTCGATTCGGATTTATACAGCTAAGAGCCAAATCATCAGTCTTCACAAGATCAGATTGTTTTCCACTTAGACACACCCATCTAAATGGTCCGTATCCATAATCAAAACAAAGAGGACCCATTAGGTCCTCAACATAAGAGGGAAATATAAATCCTTCGGAAGTATCCCTCTTATTCCTGGTAATATCTTTTGACCCTGCGTCAAAGACTGCTTTCATAAAACTATTTCCGTAATCCCAGAATCGGGTACCCTGGTCAACTGCCTCTTTGATAAGTGTAAATTGTTTTACAAGAGATTTATCCACTAATTCTTTGAATTTTTTCGGATTAGAAGACAGAAGTTCTCTTCCTTCTTCAAAAGTTACATCCTGGGGTGTATATCCTCCACTATATGGAGCGTGGCATGATGTTTGATCACTTGCAAGGTCTATTTTTAAATTATTTTCTAAAACATATTCCCATAGATCAACAATGTTACCGTAATATCCAATGGAGATGGGTTCTTTCTTCTTTTTATATTCATCTAACCATCTGAATATCTGTTTTATGTCACTCGAGCTTTTAGATAGCCATCCTTGTTCTATTCGCTGTTTTATCCTTGTTTCATCTACTTCAGCAATGATTCCTACACCTCCAGCTATCTCAATTGCTTTTGCCTGGGCTCCACTCATTCCACCAAGACCGGATGAGAGATATGTATATCCCTTTAAATCGGAGTCCGCAGGTACCTCCAGGTATTTTCTGCCTGCATTGAGAATTGTTATATATGTGCCATGAACGATACCCTGGGGACCGATATACATCCATCCCCCAGCAGTCATCTGACCATAATTTGAAACACCCATTGCTGCTGCTTTGTTAAAATTTTCTGGATTATCAAAGATACCGACAAGAAGACCATTTGTGTTTATTACTCGTGGAGCATTTTCATGTGTTTTGAAAAGCCCAAGGGGGTGCCCAGATTCAACTACGAGTGTTTGTTCTTTCGTTAAAAATTGTAAGTATTTCTTAATCAATAGGTATTGCATCCAATTCTGGCAGACCTGCCCTGTCTCTCCGTATGTTACCAGTTCGTATGGATAAAGAGCTACTTCAAAATCAAGATTATTGTCTATCATTAATTGTATTGCCTTTCCTTCCAGGCAGTTTCCCTCATATTCATCTATTGGTTTTGCATAAATTCTTCCCACAGGTCTATATCTATATCCATAAATTCTACCTCTACTCTTTAGTTCTTCTGCAAACTCAGCTGCAATTTCTGGATGGAGATTTTTCGGAATATATCGAAGTGCATTTTTCAAAGCTATCTTGATTTCATATTTACTTAAATTAAGTTTTCTTCTTGGCGCTCTTCTTATATCATCCTTCATTTTGGGATATAGAGGTAGTTTGTCTGTAAGTGAGATTGTAAAAGGAACCATTGTCCCCCCTTTTATTTTATTAATAT
>SOIB01000184.1 GCA_004377355.1 Candidatus Stahliibacteriota bacterium
GTAAAGCTGTGGTTCATTTTAAGAATTTTGTGATGTTGTGTTCTTTAAAATTTATCTATGCACTCTATAATAAAAAATAAATGTAATCTCTTCTTTGTGTACTCTGCTTGCCCCGTGTAATAGAAACTATTTGGGGAATATTTATTATTACACAGGGGTGCCCTTTGTGGTGAATTTTTTTTCTGGGGTGGGAACGATTTGCGAGGGTATCTAAACATAGGAAAAAAATACCCTTGAAAATAGCCTTAAACTTGATATAATTTAAATGTCGGGGCGTAGCGCAGTCTGGTTAGCGCACCTGAATGGGGTTCAGGGGGTCGGAGGTTCAAATCCTCTCGCCCCGATACAATATAGTGAAATATAAAGGGAAAAAGCGGAAGTTTAAAATTATATGAACTTATTATTCTTTATTATTCAAGCTTTAGGAAATTCTCTACCAAAAGGTGTATCAGAATTAATTGCACATGGAGTGGCTCGATTCTGTTATTACTTTGTTTATAGAAAGGCAATAGAAAACCATCTATCAAACCTTAAAGTAGCTTTTGGTACTGAAATGGAAGATAAAGAACTTAAGAAAATAACAAAAAAGGCTATCAATAATTTTTCAGTAGCTCTATATGAACACGCAGCTATGGGAAGACTAAATGAAAGAAATTATTCTCATTTCATTAAGGGTGAACAGATGGAAAATCTATTTAGTGCAAGTAGAAAAGGTAATGGAGTGATTGCACTCAGTGCTCATTTAGGAAATTATGAATGGGGAGCAGCTCTTGTATCATTTGCCGGACTCCCTGTTTCAGTTATGTCATTAGAATACCGATCAGAATATATAAAGAATATTTATGAAACCCAACGAAGGAAAGTGGGGATAAAGGTATTTTATGTTCGAAAGTCTTTTTCTGGACCGATAAGGTTTTTAAAGGAGGGGGGGGTTCTTGCAATTGCCAGTGATCGAAACTTTGCCGAAGTAAGTATAAAGGTTAACCTGTTTGGTAGAATGACAGAAATACCAAAAGGTGCATTCTACCTTGCTTCACGCCTTAATGTACCTCTTGTTCCTGCCTTTTGTTTAAAAGAAAGAGATGGTAAATATCATGTATATTTTGAAAAGGGATATAATATAAAAGAAAATGAAATGCAGGCTGGAGCAAATAAATATGCTTCAATTCTTGCAAAATACATCAAAAAATACCCTGAACAATGGTATATATTTGATAAAATATGGAAAGAAAAGTCTTAATAGTGATTCCCGCCTATAATGAAGAGGATAATATAGGTCTTTTATTAAAAAGGATATTAAAGTTATTTCCTTTAAATGATGTTCTTGTAGTGGATGATGGTTCAACTGACAATACTTACTCAATTGCTAAAGACTCTGGAGCAAATTTAATCAGTCAACCATCTAATTTTGGAAAAGGTATGGCACTCAAAAAGGGTTTTGAGTTTGCAATAAAAAATGGATATCAAGCAGTTATAACAATAGATGCAGATCTTCAACATAATCCATCTGAAATTCCAAAATTTCTTGTTGCATTTAAAGAGGGAGTGGATTTAATCATCGGAACAAGGCATCCAAGTTTGAATGAAATGCCATTGGTTCGATTCCTGGTAAATCACACAACATCTCTAGTAGCATCCTTACTCTCCGGAATTCGTGTTAGAGATAGCCAATCAGGGTATCGACTCTTAAGCACAGATCTACTAAGTAATATAAATATTGAAACTTATCGCTTCCAAACTGAAACTGAGATAATAATAAAGGCTGCAAGATTAGGCTATGGTGTTAAAGAAATACCGGTTGAAACACTTTATCTAAAGGAAACCAGAAGTCATATAAATCCAATAATTGATACAATAAGGTTTATATTACTCTCTATTAAGCTCTTATGGCGGTAATACTTATCTCTAACGACGATGGTATAAAAGCAGAGGGAATTAAAATTCTGAATGATGCTGTAAAGGGTTTAGGGAGGACAATAATATTCGCACCAGATAGCGAGCGGAGTGGGTCAAGCCACTCTCTTACCTTTCATACCTCAATCAATGTAAATAAAATAGATGAAGATGTATATTCAACAAATGGAACTCCAACTGATTGTATACTATACAGTGTTAGAGGAATATTAGATAAAAAACCGGATATTGTTCTTGCAGGTATTAATCATGGTGCTAACCTTGGAGAGGATGTTTCTTACTCAGGAACAGTAGCTATTGCAATGGAAGGGACACTCCTTGGAATCCCATCTGTTGCATTTTCTCAGGTTGGATATAGAGAGTCATTTGACAGAGAATTTGCAAAAAAAATAGTCAGGGATATTACTCACCGGGTTATTAAAGAGAGCTTGCTTGAGGGGGTATTTTTAAATGTCAATCTTCCTCCAAAACCAAATGGTCAAATAAGAATTACAAAATTGGGCAATAGAGTCTATCGAGATAAAATTATTAAAGAAAGAGAGGATGATAAAGAAGTAGTTTACTCACTTGGAGGAGAATCACCTACATGGATACCTGAAGAAGGTTCCGATTTTAATGCCATTGAAGAGGGCTTTGTTTCAATTACACCCATCCATATGGAATATACAGACTTCAAAATGATGAAAAAACTCACCAAATGGGAAAAAGAATATGGAATATAAACACCAGCGAGAATCTATGGTCGAAAATCAAATAAAGATAAGAGGAATCACTGATGAAAGGGTTTTAAAGGCAATGCTTGAAGTACCGAGACATAAATTCGTTGGAGATGCACTCCTTAGTATTGCATATCAGGATAGTCCTCTACCGATTGGATATGGGCAAACTATCTCACAACCTTATATAGTGGCATTGATGACACAATTACTCGATGTTAAAGATGATCAAAAAGTTTTAGAAATTGGTACTGGAAGCGGATATCAGGCTGCAATTCTAGCAAAACTTGCAATGAGTGTAATCACAGTGGAAAGAATTGCTGAACTTTTTCAACAGTCAAAAGAGCTATTGCATAACCTTGGATATAAAAATATAATTGTTGTGCACGCTGATGGTAGTATAGGCTATAAAGAGTATGCACCTTATGATCGAATAATTGTGACTGCATCATCACCCAGAGTTCCAGATTCCCTTATTGAACAATTATCTCCTAATGGTAAGATAGTAATTCCTATAGGAAATAGAATAATTCAGAGGCTGGAAGTTATTCTAAAGGAGGGAGAATCTGTAAAAAGGGAGGCAAGTGAAGGAGTTAGATTTGTCCCCTTAATAGGAAAGGAAGCTTGGTAATAAATCGGGGCGTAGCGCAGTTTGGTAAGCGCGCCTGGTTCGGGACCAGGAGGTCGGTGGTTCAAATCCACTCGTCCCGATATTTCTGCCACAGAGACACAGAGTTCACAGAGAAAAGTAAAAACATAGAATTAAATTTTTATAGAATGATTTTCCACAACAATTGAAATAATACTTAAAATAGTTTTTAAATTTTTTTATCAGTGAACATCTGGGCAATTTGTGCCTAAGAAATGAGAATGAAGGATATTTTAAACTTTGCATTTTACATTTTTATTTCGCAATTAAGCGAAGCTATTTATTCCCCTTGCATATAGATTAAAAGATAATAATTTTTAATATGCTTATAGAACCAATAAATGACACACCCAATCTTACAGGAGTTTATCATTTCAGGAATGAAGAAGAAATATTATATATAGGAAAAGCAAATAATCTAAAAAAGAGGATTAAAAGTTATTTCACAAAAAAGAACACAATAAAAGATAGAAAAATTCTAGAACAATCAAATTCTCTGGATTATATTGTAACTGAAAACGAAATTGAAGCACTTATACTCGAAGAAAACGAAATAAAGGAATATCAACCAAAGTATAATATAAGATTAAAAGACGACAAACGTTACCCTTACATAAAAGTTACAATTAAAGATGAATATCCAAGGGTTTTCTATACAAGGAAGATAGAAGAAGATGGTTCACTATATTTTGGACCTTATACGAATGTCGGGTCAGTAAAGAGAGCACTAAGAACTATAAGAGATATATTTCCGATCAGAACCTGCGAAGGTAAAAATATCCCATATAAAGCCTGCTTAGATTATTATATTGGTCGTTGTATAGCCCCTTGTATAGGCAAGGTGACAAAAAAACAGTATCGAGAATTTATCGATGAGGCAGTTGAATTTCTAAAAGGAAAAACAAAGAGAATCGAAAAAATTGTTGAAGAGAAAATGTGGAATGCTTCGAAAAATCTTGAATTCGAATTGGCTACCATATACAGGAATCAATTGATGAGTCTTCGCGACCTTTCTAAAAAGCAAATGATGATTTTAAAAGATAGAACATCAAGGGATATAATTGGAATAGATGAAAAACATGGATTGGCTTGCGTAGTAGTTTTTCAAATAAGGGACGGTAAAATGGTTCATAAGGAGCATTACTTCCTGGATTCTATAGAGAAATCGTATATATCAGAATACCTACATCGTTTCCTCGGGAGTAAATATTCTAAGGCTTCATACATTCCAGAAGAGATCGTCCTATCAAGCAGGGTTGATGATAAGAATTTGCTTGAAGAATGGCTAAACATGAAGATACATATTCCCAAAAGGGGAAATCTAAAACGTATATTAAATTTGGCTAACAAGAATGCAAAACTTGAGCTAGATAGAGAACTATCAAGACCAACACAAAGGACAACAAACGCACTAATTTCATTACAGGAAGTTTTTGCATTGGAAAGAATGCCAACCCGTATAGAAGGCTTTGATATATCAAATATAAGTGGAACTGATTCAGTAGGTTCCTGCGTTGTTTTTGTTAATGGAGTTCCTGCAAAAAAAGAATATAGAAGATTCAAGATAAAGGAAATTAATGATATTAACGATCCAGCAATGATAGGTGAAGTAGTTTCCCGAAGGATTAAAAAACTACTAAACGAAGATAATCTTCCAGACTTCATATTGATTGACGGAGGTAGGGGGCAGTTAAATGCTGCGATAAACGCAATAAAAAACCTTATCGGCTTAGAAATTCCAATAATTGCACTTGCAAAGAAATTGGAAGAAATTCACCTCCCAACAGGTAAAATTATGTCTCTACCAAGGAATTCTCCAGCCTTAAAATTATTGATGAGGATTAGAAATGAAGCGCATCGCTTTGCATTAGATTATCACAAGAGACTTAGAAAAAAAAGACTTTCACTATCAGAGTTGGATCAAATAGCCCAAATAGGTTATAAGAGAAAAGTTGTACTTATACAACATTTTGGCTCAGGAAAGAGGATTCTTACAGCCTCAAGAGAAGAGATAGAGCAGGTTAAAGGGATTGGAAGAAAACTCGCAGAAATTATCTATAATTACCTACACTGAAAACAAAAAATTCTATATATGTGGTGGTTCACAAATCCTTGTGAGAAGATTTCTTGCTCTTTCTTCCTCTGGATTTAGTTCGAGGGCTTTTTTGAGATATTTGATAGCTTCAGGTATATTATGAAGTAAGAAACACACGTTACCAATGTGAAAAAATAGACTTGAATATTCCACTCCAAGTTCTTCAAGAATCTTAAAATGTTTTAAAGCCTTTTCTTCCTCCCCTTTGGAGTGATAAGATATACCAAGATGATAGTGTGCTATTTTGGATTCCGGAGAATGTTCTATCAATTTTAGGAAATTATTTATTGCTTTGTCAATATTTCCCGTATGATAATAGGAATGGCCCAACCAGTAATATGCCATTGAAAACTCAGGATTTTTCTCAATACATTTCTCAAAATAATTAATAGCCTTCTTTATCATACCCATTCTAAAAAATGAAATCCCAAGTGCATAAATACTGTCCGTGAATTCTGGCAAGTGTTTTAGGGATTTTCCCTGGTTTTCGATAGCAAGTTCAATCTCACCGGTCAGGTATGCAAGGTCTCCAACTAACTTATATATATATGGATCATTTAATTTCTCACTTACCATAAGACAATGTTTAAGAGCGTCCCTCATTTTACCCTTTCTTCTACATTCTATTACCTTTCTCATAAAATATTCAGGGGAATCCTCGTTTAAAGGTATACCACAGTATGGACAAAATACAAAATTTTCCTTTAATTCTTTTTTACAGTCCTTACATTTCATTAATTGCTCATCCTTTTAATAATCTCTTTTCCAAATTCAGAAGTTTTTATAGGCTCTACATTTTCAAGTTGCCTTGCAAGGTCATAGGTTACTTTTCTATCCATAAATGTTCTTCCAAGGGCATCTTCTATTAAATCAGCTGCTTCAATCCAACCCATATACTCCAACATCATAACCCCTGAAAGAATAAGTGAAGATGGATTTACTTTATCAAGTCCACGGTATTTTGGTGCCGAACCATGTGTGGGTTCAAATAAAGCTATATAATCGCCAATATTAGCACCTGGTGCAATCCCCAGTCCCCCTATCTGGGCAGCTGTCGCATCAGATAGGTAATCACCATTTAAATTTGGAAGTGCTACCACATCATATTCGTTCGTTCTTGTGAGAACCTGTTGGAACATCTGGTCTGCGATTCTATCTTTAATTACAATTCTATCTCCTGGATCACCTGCATTCCTTCCACCCCGAAGATCCTTAAAAGCACCCTCTTTTATAGTTGGAGTTACTCCATCAGGGTCTTTAACCTGATCCCATAACTCATCTTCAGTTATAACATAGTCACGGAATTCATCTACAGCGACTTCGTATCCCCAATCTTTGAAGGCACCTTCTGTAAATTTCATAATATTTCCTTTATGAACCAATGTTACGCTTTTTCTATTATTATCTATCGCATATTTGATTGCCTTTCTTACCAATCTTTTTGTCTTTCTGATACTTATTGGTTTAACTCCGATACCAGCATCATATTCAATCCTTGTATTCATATTTTCGTTTAAGAAGTCAATAACTTTCTTAACCTCAGGAGAACCCTGTTTCCACTCAATTCCAGCATAAACATCTTCAGTATTCTCTCTAAATATCACAATGTCCATTTGTTCAGGATGAGTAACCGGTGAAGGAACACCACTAAAATATTTTACCGGTCTTACACATGCATATAGATCCATTGTTTGTCTCATTGTGACGTTCAAGCTCCTGTAACCTCCTGCAACGGGTGTTGTTAATGGTCCTTTAATTGCAATAATATAGTGTTCAATGGCTTTTATAGTATCATCTGGTAGTGGTTCACCATACAATTCAATAGCCTTCTCACCAGCAGGGATTTCAAACCAAGAAATCTTTCTCTCACCTGCGTAGGCAATTTCAACAGCTACATCCCAGACTAACTTAGAAGCATTCATGATATCAGGACCGATTCCATCACCTTCAATAAATGGAATAATTGGATTATCTGGAACTTTAAGTTCTCCATTTACAATCTCAATCCTTTCACCATATTCTGGTGGGGTGAGTTTGTCAAATTTTATCATTATTTACCTCTTATTTAATCTATTTTGAAATCACCATATTTTTTCACATGTTCTTCAATACCTCCATCATGAATTAACCTCATCATAAATGGTGATATAGGATCAGAATCAATTGAAAAGCTTTTGGTTATATCTTTGATCTTCCCCTTCTCAAGATCTATCTCAAGTTCATCGCCCTCCTTGATCTTATTAGTATCTGCTGTTAAAAGTGGTAAACCAATATTAAAACTATTCCTGTAGAATATCCTTGCAAAGGACTTTGCTATTATACAGGATACTCCTGCAAGCTTTATAATTCGAGGAGCGTGTTCACGAGATGATCCAAGACCAAAATTTCTTCCAGCAACAATAATATCTCCTTCGGCCACCTTAGATGCAAACTCAGTATCGGCGTCTTCTAGTACGTGTTTTGCAAGTTCCTCCAGGTTTGTTCTAAGGTGGAAATACCTTCCCGGGGCTATATGGTCGGTAGATATATCATCTCCAAATTTCCAGACTTTCCCTTTTATTATCATATTTTCTCCTATAAATATTTTCTTGGATCTACAATTTTTCCTTCAATCGCAGTTGCTGCAGCTGTTGCTGGTGATCCAAGATATATAAAACCTAGAGGATTTCCCATTCTTCCTTTAAAGTTTCTATTCTGTGTAGAAAGAACGCTCTCTCCATCTGCCAGGACTCCCTTATGTACACCAACACAGGGACCACACCCAGGAGACTCAAGTGCAGACCCTGCTTCCAGGAAGATTTCAATTAATCCTTCATTTAAAGCATCTTTATATACATCAATTGAAGAGGGAATAACAATCAACCTGGTATCAGGATGTCTTTTCCTTCCTTTTAAAATTGATGCTGCAATTCGGAGGTCTTCAATTCTACCATTCGTACATGTACCTATAAATACCTGATCTATTTTTATATCTTCAATCTCAGAGATATTTTTCACATTATCTACTGTGTGTGGAAATGAAACCATTGGTTCAATCTTCTCAACATCAATTTCAAAAACTTTCTCATAATTTGCATCAGTATCAGCTTTTATCTCCCTGAATTTATCTATCCTCCCCCTCCGTTTTAGAAATATTTTAGTTATTTCATCCGTATGTATTAATCCTGTCTTACCACCTGCTTCTATTGCCATATTGGTGATAACAAATCTAGATTCCATAGATAGTTTATCAATGGTTTCACCTTCAAATTCCATTGCCTTATAGGTTGCTCCATCTGCACCAATCATTCCTATGATATACAGAATTATATCCTTGGAATAAACACCATATGGAAGTTTACCATTCAAAACAAACTTAAATGTTTCAGGGACTTTGAGCCATACCTTACCCAGGGCGAAAGCAAGAGCGATATCTGTTGAGCCCATTCCAGTAGAGAAAGCTCCTAGAGCACCAGCTGTACAGGTATGTGAATCTGCACCAACAACAATATATCCAGGATTCGCCCAGCCTTCCACCAACCTCTGATGACAAACACCCTCACCTACCTCAGAAAGATACGCCCCTGTCTTCTTTGAAAACTGCCTGAGCAACTGATGAGCATTGGATAGTTCCTTTCTTGGACTGGGTGAAGCATGGTCTAAAAATAGAATTGTATTATTCTTATTGAAAACCCTCTCCATTCCTAATTTTTGTAACTCCTGAACTGAGAGAGGGCCAGTTCCATCCTGGACCATTGCTACATCAACTTTCGCGACCACAAATTCCCCAGCACTCACCACCCTATCAGCGTGTTCTGATATTATCTTTTCCGAGATGGTTTT
>SOIB01000046.1 GCA_004377355.1 Candidatus Stahliibacteriota bacterium
AGGAAAGCGCCCTCGGAAGTTGAACGGGCATGGTTTTCCGATTCAACGAAATCGGAAAGAGTGAAACTGAGAGCGCGAATGGCAATTTCCTCGCCCAATGGAATAGGAGAATGGCAGGTAGAGACATCTATTCCACAGGGCGAGCCGGGGAAATTGACCATGGCTTTATCTAATGAAGGGTTGACGACACCTTGAAACCTTGAACCCTCTAATGTTACAAATTAGCTATTTGACTATTCAACTATTTAACTATTTTTTAGAATATCTTCGTATCTTTGTGAAAAAAATTGTGGGTATATTTCCTAGACTTGACATTCATAGAGTTAACTCTAATTTAGTTTTATGAGACTAATAGTTGAAGTTATAGATATGAAAGGTAATTGTCCTGTTTATAAGATTGGTAATACTTTTTCCCTTATAGATGGATATAAACTAAAGAGTGAAAAACCAATCTGTATGCATGCCCTTGCATCTTTCTTGCCTATTTATAATGCGCTCTCAAAAGGCATAAAACCGAAGGATCTGGGATTAGGTGAAGGAGAAAAAGCATATTTTCAGTGCCTTGACCCTTACTTGCGAACCGGTGGTGGGACAGTGACTTTCTCGGTATACAAACAAGATGAATAAAAGAATTCGGGTTTCTGCCTCTATCCTTTCCGCTGATTTTTCATGTCTTCGGGAAGAAATAAAGAGTGTGGAAAATGCAGGTGCAGACGAGCTTCATCTTGATGTTATGGATGGTCACTTTGTCCCAAATATTACCTTTGGTCCATTTATAGTAAAAGCAATGAAAAGAAGTACAGAACTTCCACTTTCGGCACATCTTATGATAACACATCCAGAAAGATATATAGAGGAATTTATTTTTGCAGGTTGTTCTGCTATATGTTTTCACCTTGAAGCTTCCGGAGACCCGACTTCCATTATTAACACGATCCATAAGAACAGAGCAAAAGCCGGGTTGGTAATTAATCCGGATACACCTATTAAGGTAGTAGAACCATATCTCGATAGAATAGATTTTGTACTTATAATGAGTGTACATCCAGGTTTTGCCGAGCAGGAGTTTATAGTGGATATCATTCCCAAAATTAAGGTAGTCCGAAATCTTGCATTAAAACTTGATATCGCGGTAGATGGTGGTATAAATGATAAAACAGTTGATTCAGTGATTGAAGCAGGAGCTAATATAGTAGTATCAGCCTCATATATTTTCTCGTCAAAAAATAGGAAATACGCCATAGAGCGGTTACGTGGAAAGAATGGTTGAGAAGATAGCTATTCTGGATTTTGGTTCCCAATATACACATCTTATAGCAAGAAGAATGCGAGAATTAAGAGTACATGCCATCGTTCATCCCTATAATATAAAAGCAAATGAGATTTCTGATTCTAAAGGGATAGTTCTTTCAGGCGGTCCACAAAGTGTATATGAAGAAGACGCTCCATTCCCAGACCCAGGAATATTTGACCTTAAGGTACCTATTCTTGGTATTTGCTATGGCTTGCAGGTAGTAGGTAAGATTTTTGGTGGTAGGGTGGTTTCATCAAAGGTTAGGGAGTATGGTAAAATGGAATTTCACGTGGAGGATGACCCGCTTTTCTCTGGAATTTCTCCTACAACTATAGTATGGATGAGTCACGGAGATAGGTTAACTGAATTACCTCCAGATTTTAAAAGTATAGGGAGGACCAGAAATTCAGAATTTGCTGCGATAAGGTCTGGAAATATCTATGGTCTTCAATTTCATCCAGAGGTTACTCATACGGCAGAAGGCAAAAAGATTTTAGAGAATTTCCTTTATTCTATATGTGAAGTGAGGGGTGACTGGAAACCTTCCTCTTTTGTTGACATAGCAAAGGAAGAAATAGCTTCAAAATGTATAGGAGGGCATACTGTACTTGCATACAGTGGTGGTGTTGATTCTACTGTGTGTTCTATCATTGCAAAAGAAGTCCTTGGAGGTAATTTCACTCCAGTTTTTGTTGATACTGGATTCATGAGAGAGGGAGAAGTAGAGGAAATTAAAAATGGTAGTAAAGAGCTGGGTCTTGGTGTAAGAGTGCTAAATGCAAAAAGTAGGTTTCTTAAAACACTTGAAGGAGTAATTGATCCAGAGAAAAAGAGACTGATAATAGGAAGAGAATTCGCATCTGTCTTTGAAGAGGAAGCAACTGGGCTTAATGCAAAGTATCTAATACAGGGTACACTCTATCCTGACAGAATTGAAAGTGTAAGTGACGTAGGTCCATCTCATACGATAAAAACACATCACAATGTTGGGGCACTACCAGAGGATTTAAGGTTGGAATTAGCTGAGCCTCTGAAGGATTTCTTCAAGGATGAGGTGAGAGAAATAGCTAGGTTCCTTAAAATTCCTAAAAAATTTTATAAAAGGCATCCCTTCCCTGGTCCAGGACTTGCTGTTAGAATTCTGGGAGAGGTAACAGAAGAAAGATTGGAAGTGTTAAAGAAAGTTGATCATATCTATATTAAAACACTGAAAGAATTGGGGCTTTATGACTTAATATGGCAGGCATTTGCTGTATTCATTCCAGTGAAAACCGTAGGAGTTATGGGTGATAAGCGCACTTATGGAAATCTGATTGGACTTAGAGCTGTGGATAGTAAAGATGGAATGACAGCAGATTGGCATCATTTCAAAAAGGAGAATTTAAATTTAATAGTTAGAAGGATTTTAAATGAGGTAAAAGGAGTGAACAGGGTGGTTTACGATGTGAGTTCCAAACCACCTTCTACAATTGAATGGGAATAATCCTTTATCTTTTATATTTTTCTGAAATTCTTCTACCTTCCGGTGTCCGAATAATAAAGGATGAATCTAATCTATCAACACAAATATCGGTTGGATTAGAAGTTAATCCACTCGTATCTTTTAGAGATAAGGCGGAAGGGTTATTTATTAAACGAGGATACAATTATCTGTATCTGAGGAATGCTGATTCCCTACCTATATTAAAGCAATTTGTACACCTACTTTCACAAGATAGTTTATTTGATATAATGGATTCAAAGAACCCTGATAATCTGCTTCGTCTTACACTCTTAACTTTTGGGGGAGATATCTCACCGGTAGTAAATGTAACTGTAGGGATTAGTGCGGAAGTGGATGAGAATTTTATTACTGAACTATTCAGCCTTATCCCAGATTCAGTCATTTCAGACGTAACCAATTATTATACTTTAAAGCCATTACAAGGGAAACACATATATTATGGTGATATAAATTTTATAGCAAATATCTCACCTGCACCAAATGATGATGAATTCCTTTCCTTCTTAGTATGTCTTCAAATTATACAAAATCGGGGTTTTGACATTGATTTTTCACCAGAGACTGCTCCATCACCTTTTATTATAAATATTTTTGGAGAGAATATTGAATCAATTTTTATTAAACCGGAAGTAGAAGAATTGAAGAAAGGAACGGGTCAGCTTTATAGATGGATAGAATCAGAATTAAAGGAGTCAAATAAATCAAAGATGATAATTTTAAGTGCCATGATGGGTATTAAAGAAGATAAATTTTTCAATTGGATGGATAACTTAGAGTACTTAACTCTGCAACAATTATGGAGAGTCTGGAAACGCTATCTTATAGATGGTTTTATTTCTTCTGGAGACCTAAAGTCTCGTGATGCTCTTATTAAACTATTTCCAGAGGCAGAGGTTATTAAGTGAGATTACGTCCTACTCAGTGGTTGATTGTTGCTTTTCTACTACTCTTAATCTTTTACCCTGAATTTCATTGCTCAAAAAAAATACCTCCATTTGGTGTGTTAATGATTGATCGTTCAGATTCAATGAGGGGAGCTAAGCCAGGGATAATAGATTCTCCTTTTAAACTTAAAAGATTTGAGTTTGGAAGTAAAGAGAGTGGTACTGCGATTGGAGATGGTATACTAAAGGTAATGGACCGTTATGAAGAAACGAGTTTTATTATTCTGTATTCGGATGGAGCTAATACTCATGGTGAGAACCCAATTGAGGTAGCTTCAATGATTGGAATTCCTGTTTATATCATATATCCGAGTTTTTCTCCAGATATGCAAGGTTTTATCTCTGTCTTTGGTCCAGAAATCATAGAAGAAGGAGATACTGCAATCTTTAAGGTTCATTATCAAACGTATCAAACTTCTCTACTGAGTTTATTGGACGGAGGAGTTTTAGATAAGAAGGAAGTAGCAGGGGAGGGAGTAATCGAGTTTGCTATAAATCCACCTTCAGGGAGACATACTTTTGAATTTAATCTCTCGATAGGAGAGGAAATTATTGATAGAACCTATCGGAATCTTCTTGTTAAAGAAAGACCCAAAGTTTTAGTCTTAACTTGTAGGTTGGACTGGAATTATAAATTCTTTTATCATTATTTCAAAGAGATGGGTTTCGAAGTCTCTGGAATTTGGAAAAAGGATGACTTGGGTCTATCATTTTCTGATTATGATATAATCTGTATGATAAACCCAGAAAGTAATATGATAGAGCAATTAGGAGGTTATATAAAGAATGGAGGGAATGCAATAGTTGTGAATTCATCCATTCTCTCTACAGAGTTTCTCCCTCTAATTGCACCAAAGATGATAAACATTAATACAGAACTTCCAATTAAATATTATTTAAAGCCCGGTGGGATTAGAAGGGGTGCAAGTAGTATATACGTTATGGGTGAAAGGCTTGTTTATTTCTTCAATTATGGAGATGGACGGGTAGCACAGTTTGCATGCCTTGATCCATGGAGACTAAGATTGGTTGGAAAAGGAGTATATAGGAGGGACCTTTTTGGTGAGTTGATGAGTAAGTTATTAAAATTCTTAATACCTGTCAGACTGAATATTTCTTACCCGAGTCGATTAATAGAAGGTGAGGAGTTAAAGATAATATTTGAACCAATAGTTCCAGATTCTTTTATTCTGGATGGACAAAGGAAAAATGTATTAGATGAATACATTATTATTTCACAACCTGATAGAGGGCTCCATAACTTCAGAGTAGTTTTTCCTTCCTCAACATTCGTGTGTTCTCTCCGAGTTGTAAGTGGAAGGGATGATAGAATGGGCATTGATATTACGATGCTTGATGCAATTGCAAACATAAGCGGAGGGGGGAAGTGGGAAGATGATTTTGAGCAGTCGTTATTTGGATTTAAGGAAAAAAACTTATTCATAAATTTGCGGCATAACTGGGTCTTCATATCCATGCTGTTTGCACTCCTTTTTGTAGACTGGTATTTTTGGATGAAAGGTAAATAATTTTATTAAAATGTTAAATTAGCGCTTTAAGAATTACAACCTAACTCTTATGAATTTTAAATATTAAAAATAAAAGGATATTGACAAATTTAAAATATTATTATAATAGAATAAAATTTGTTTATTATCAAAAAATTTTGTACGATTATTTTTATTAATTAAAAACCTTGAATATATAATTAAATTAATATATAATATAATATGTTAAAAATGGAATTCGATTTTATTGTTATTGGTGCTGGTCCTATAGGTTCTTATCTTGCAAGATTGCTTGCAAGCGATGGATTTAGAGTTGCAATCTTTGATAGGAAAAAAGAAGTAGGAAAGGATGTTTTATGTAGCGGGATTATCGGGAGTGAACCTTACCGCGAATTTAACTTACCAGAGGAGGCAATAATTAGTAGAATTTCAGATGGTTCACTCTTCTCTCCCTCTATGATTCAATTTTATTATTCTCATGATTTACCATTTGCTTATATTGCTGATAGGGAAAAACTCGATAAAATCCTATATAGAAGAGCAGTAGAAAAAGGAGTAGAAGCATTCCTGGGAAGTTTAGTGATAGATCTGGAAAAAGAAGAGGGAAGAGTATGTATAGAATATCTAAATAATGGATATGTAAAGAAGATAAGTGCACGATGCCTTATTATCGCCACTGGAGCTGATTTTGCTTTACACAGGAAAGCAGGTCTCGTAGCACCCAAGAGATTTCTATGGGGGAGTAGGGTTGAATTTGATTGTAAGTTGGATGGACCTCTGGAAATATACATACTTAATAATCCTGATTTGGGATCCTTTGGATGGGTGATACCCCTTGAGAATAAAGTCAGGATAGGCGCATTATCGGTAGATCACGATAGGAGTGCTATCCATCGCCTAATTCAAAAGACTAATGGACGATTCAGATTCTCAGATTATAAAATTGAAGGCGCGCCTATTGCCTATGGTGATTCAAAGAAAATGGTTAGTGAAAGGGTTATTGCTGTTGGTGAAGCTGCTGGGCAGGTAAAGACTACCACAGGTGGAGGAATCCATTATGGACTCATAGGGGCACGATTTGCATATAATGTGTTAAAAAAGACAGCATTAGAAGATGATTTTAGTGAAGATAGGCTTTTAGAATATGAAAGGCTCTGGAGAATTAAAATGGGACAGGAAATAAAGTCAGGAATGGCGCTCAGGAACCTGGTTGCTAAGATACCATCAAAAACAGTCGATATTATATTTAATTGGGCAAGGAAGGACCCTGCAATTGAGGAGAAAATCAAGAAGCAATTTTGCTTTGATTACCATAAGAATTTAGTTGATTTTGGAATGGAATTAATTTTGGGAAGAAATACTCTGAGACGTTCAAAATTCAGCTTACTTCCTTTTTAGTTATTTGTTATCTTTTTGGCCTTATTTCAATGTTATCTATCAGTCTTACCCTACCTATCCAGATAGCTTCAAGTATTCTAGTTGGACCGTGAATAGTTGAAACCCTCCTTAAAGTCTCAGAGTCAACAAATTCAATGTAATCAATCCTCGGGAATTTCTTTGATTCAATAAGTTTAACCATTTCCTTTTTAATAGATTTGACATCCTTTATACCCTTTTTAACCATATTTTCTGCCTTTTTCATTGATTCATAGAGGATCGTTGCTTCTTTCCTTTCATCCTCCATTAGATATCTATTTCTTGAACTCATAGCTAGTCCGTCTATTTCTCGAATGATAGGTGCAGGTATAATTTTTGTAGAGATATTCAAGTCCCTACACATTCTTTTTATTATGATATATTGCTGATAATCCTTTTCCCCAAATATTGCGAAATCTGGAAGTACGATGTTAAATAGTTTGAGAATCACTGTAGTAACACCACGAAAATGAGTCTGACGAGTCCTTCCACAATATTCCTTAGAGAGTTTTTCTACGGTAACATAGGTTTCATATTCCCCTGGATACATCAAAGAAACCTCTGGAATAAAAACTACATCTACTCCTTCATTTTTAAGTAATTTTATATCACACTCTTCATCTCGGGGGTATTCCTTATAATCCTCTTCGGGTGAAAATTGCGTAGGGTTTATGAAAATTGATACAACTATTCTATCTGAATATTCTTTTGCTTTTCTGATTAGACTCAGGTGACCTTCATGGAGAAAGCCCATTGTTGGAATAAGACCAATTTTCTTACCTTTTGAATGTTCTTTAAGCGACCATTTTGTTTGTTTTTTAATGCTTTTTGTTATCTTCACTGACCTACGGAGAAATAATTTATTCCTGATTTGATTTTTTTAATTTCTTCTTTTAGAAGTTTGAAATGAGTAGTAAATTTCAGGAAATCAACTTCATTGGCGTTTATAATAAGGACAGGACATTTACGAATATGAAAAAAGTACTCATTATATGACTGAATAAGGAGTTTTATATATTCCTCATTAATTCCCTTTTCATAATTTCTTCCCCTCTTCTGTATCCTCTCCATTATTGTATCCAGATTAGCCTGAAGATACACTATAAAATTTGGAGCTATTATATCTTTCTGGAGTAAATTATAAATTTTATCATATAGGGCTATTTCTTTCTGGTTGAGATTTATATATGCAAATATCTTATCTTTATCGAAGATATAATCTGTCACTATTCTCTTGGTGAATAGTTCCCTATTAGCAAGGTTACGAAGTTCATTGTATCTGGAAAGAAGGAAGAAAATCTGAGTAGGGAAAGCGTACCGCTCTGGGTCATCATAGAAATTGGGCAGGAAAGGATTCCCATCTACATCCTCCAGTATGGATTTTGCGTTATAATCCCTGGCAAGCAGGGTTGTAAGGGTTGTCTTCCCGACTCCTATTACACCTTCAATTGCAATATATTCCCAGTTTTCCATACTTTTTTCTTATCTTTGCATTCGGTAAGTAGTTCATTTATCGTTTTACCGGTTATTGGATCTTTCTTATCTTGAGCTATCTCATTCAATGGTTCAAGATAAAATCTTCTGTTCCGTAGATACTTATGAGGTATCTCAAGGATGGGATTCCTGAATATTATATCCTCACAAAAAAGTATATCTATATCAATTTTTCTCGATTCCCATTTTTGTTTTCTAATACGACCCATCTCTTCTTCCGTTTTCTGTAGTTTTGATAAAAGTTCGTTAAAATCAAGTTCAGTTTCTAAGAGTATACAGGCGTTTAGAAATTTCCCTAAGTTTTCTCTTCCCCAGGGCTCTGTCCTGTATATATGAGAACTCTTAACTTTTCCCAATTTTGATATTCTCCTATAGGCATCAGTAAGATTTCTTTTGCGGTTTTCAATGTTTGAACCAATGGATAGATATATATTCATTATTCTTCAATTGTAACTACTGAATATTTTACTTCTCCATCAACTGGAGGGTTTAACTTTTTAACCTTAACCTTTATTCTTTCTACAGAATCCAGGTTTTTCAAATTTTCACATATTCTATGAGCAATTGTTTCTATCGTATAGACTTCATCTTTTAAGGATTGAATCACAAGGCTATAGATTGCATTTAAGTCAATACCATAATCTGGGTTATCATTTTCTGCAACGTTGGTGAAGTCCGTTTCTATTTCAACATCAATCTCTATTTTCTGTGGTTTTTCTCTTTCCTCACCAAACCCACACACCTTTAGAACTTGTATCCCTGATAATCCTATAGTTTTCATTAAGTTGATTATAGAGTGATTATTTATTATTGTCAAGAAGATTTTCCCATCGCTTGTGAAAGTCAAACCTTTTGGTCACCTCCATGAACTTATAGTTTTATAGAGCATAAAGACTTTTGTATCCGAAAAATACCCACTCCCCTTTTAATTTCTCGCAAAGTTCGCAAAGAATAATTTTAAAGGTTTCAAGGTTTCTAGGTGTCGAGGTGTCAAGGATAATATAAGTCATTAGTCTATAGTCTTTAGTC
>SOIB01000029.1 GCA_004377355.1 Candidatus Stahliibacteriota bacterium
ATTTTAGATGCTGTAATTTTGAATATTTTTTATGAAATATTAATATCATTGAGTTTTGGCACAACCTCTACAGACTATTGACTAAAAATCTCTTAATCCTTATCACTTAATCCTAAAATTGACTAACGACTATAGACTATTGACTGAAGACTAATTTATCCTTGAAACCTTGACACATCGAAACCTTTTACATATTCTCTGTGTTCTCTGTGTCTTTGTAGTGTGTATTTATTTGCGTCTTTGCGAGAGATTATATAATATGACAGGGAGTGGAGGTTAACATGCAAAGAATAAAACTTATTATTGAGTATGACGGAACCGATTTTTACGGCTGGCAGATTCAACCACATAAACGAACTGTTCAGGGTGAGATAGAAAATGCTCTTAAGACGATCTATAAAATACGTATACGAATAGAAGGTTCAGGCAGAACAGATAGAGGAGTCCATGCGTACGAACAGGTTGTATCCTTTAACGTTCCAGAGAAACTCTCTACTTTTGAACTGAAGAATGCAATAAATGGGAATGTTGGCCATGATATTCTGATTAAGGAATGTGTAAAGGTCCCTTCTAATTTCCATGCACGATACTCTGCAAAGTCAAGGATTTATCAATATCAAATTTACAATGGTGAAACTGTTTTTCGACGTCGATACTTTTTTCAAGTAAAAGAAAAACTAAATTTTTCTTTGATGGAGGAAGCTACTAGGAAAATTATTGGGGAGAGGGAGTTTTCATATCTAGCAACAAAGGATAAAGGTGTATGCAATATAAAAAATATTAGTATTAAAAAGGAGCATAAAAAAATATACATAATAGTAGAGGCAGACCATTTCTTAAGAAGATTGGTTTTAGGTATAGTAGGATTAATTCTTGCTGCAGGAAGAGAAAATCTACGATCAGGAGACGTACAGAAAGTACTCACTGGAGAGTTAAGAAGACCTCGCAATGCACAACCTAAGGGACTCTTTCTTTTAAAAGTGCTTTATTAGTTCGAAAATCAATAAAAATAGTCTAAGGTTGTGAAAGGACTGGAGACACTTGACAGTAGAATAGTTGAGTGGTTAAATTGTTGAGTAGTAAGCACCATTATCAAACATATCATTATAAAACCATTTAACTAAATCAATGTTGCTGTTTTTACACCCTTTGTGAGAGAAAAATGGGGGTAGGTGATAGCTTGTAACACTTGACAAATTATTATGCCCCGTTATCTTACTGGTCAAATGTGGCTCCGTCGTCTAGCGGTTAGGACATCACTCTTTCAAGGTGAAGATAGGGGTTCGATTCCCCTCGGAGCTATAAAAATACTGTTAACTCAAAGATAAAAGGGAGCTATAAAACTACAGGAGCTATAAAAATACTTGACAAAAGAAAAAAAACGACTTATAGTAACTAATAAACTTGTAAAATAAAGGAGGTAATCTATGAGAAAAGTTTTACTGGTGATTGCAATTCTGGTCCTTATTGTTGGGTGCACCAGATATGCATCACAAGAGCAACTAGATGAACTGCAGGTAAGAAAAGATGCAGTTGCAGCTTTAAAGACCGAAGTAAAAGATACCCAGAAAGATATAGCTGATTTGATGGATGAGCAGAAAATGAAAGAGGATGAATTAGCGGAATGCAAAGAAAAGATTGCTGAAATAGAGATTAAGATTAAGTAGAGGAGGAAGGATGAAAAGATATTTTCTGATAGTGTTAATTCTTTTTGTTGGGTTTGCACTTGTTGCTCAAGAGGAGGAGAAGTTAACGCCTGGAGAGGTAGACGAATTAATAGCAAAGTATGCAGAGGAAGAACAAGGATTAAAAACTCAACTTGATGGTTTAAGGCAGGAAATCGAAAATCTAAGGGCTGAATATGAATCTACGAGTGGGAAATGTGATGAATGTCTTAGTAGGTTAGCTGAACTTGAAAAGAAGTTGGAAGAAATGTCATATTATGTTGTAAAATCAGGTGACTGGCTAGCCAAGATTGCTGTGAATGTCTATGGATATGGTAACGATCGTCGCTGGGTAGATATATATAATGCAAATAAGGCTAAGATAAAGGATCCGGACTTTTTATATCCTGGTTGGAAACTTTTTATTCCACGTCCTTAATTTATTATTTCTTGACAAAATAAATCAGCCCTCTTATTCTCTTTCGGAAAAGGGGGCTGATTATCCTAAAATCCATGTTTGAACAATCAATTACAATAAAGAACATTTCCCCTATGGCATTATTAGGCGTTAAGGATGAAAACTTAGCATTTCTTGAAGAACATCTTGGTATCAGAATTACTGCAAGAGGTCCAAAGTTAACTATAAGAGGACATAAAGATAGAGTTAATAAATCAATAAGTCTGATTGAAGAATTAATAAAAGTTCTGGGAAATGGTGGACAACTGACAACCAAGGATATTGAATATTATCTTTATGCAAAAAACAAAAAACAAAATATAATAGTGCTTCCTGATAAAGTTATAAAGCCAAGGACAGCAAATCAGACCAAGTATCTTGAAGCGATAGAAAAACATGTAATAACAATTGCAATTGGTCCCGCAGGTACAGGCAAAACATACCTTGCTGTAGCTTCTGCAATCTCAGCTCTTTTATCCGGAGAAGTTGCAAGAATAATACTTGCAAGACCAGCAGTTGAAGCCGGAGAGAGTCTTGGTTTCTTGCCGGGAGATTATGAAGAGAAGGTAAAACCGTATCTCAGACCCTTATACGATGCAATTTATGAGATGTTACCACAAAAGAAAATTCATAATTATATGGATAATGGAATAATAGAGATAGCACCTCTTGCTTTTATGAGAGGTAGAAATCTCAAGGATTCATTTATAATTCTTGATGAAGCACAAAATACAACTCATATCCAGATGAAAATGTTTATAACAAGAATGGGAGAGGGTTCCAGGTCAGTTGTAACTGGTGATATCACACAGATTGATCTTCCTCCTAGTAAATCTTCAGGATTGGTCGAAATACAATCTATCCTAAAAGGTATCGAGGGAGTTTCTTTTATGTATCTTACAGCTTTTGATGTAGTAAGACACCCTGTTGTTGAAAAAATCGTTCGTGCTTACAAAAAATACGAAGATGGAAAGGATAAGTAAAACCCATCTAATCTTACTTTTCTTACTTCTAATAATTTTTAATATTATGTATCCGTACGAGCGGAAAATAATTCTATTGAGGAAAGGTGATATTGCTTCCAGGGATTTTATTGCACCCTATACATTTAATATATTAAAAACAGAGGAAGAGTTAGAGGAAGAAAGAAAAATGGTATCGATTAGAGTTCCACCGGTCCTTAAATTTATTGAAATTCCTGATAGAGAACGTATCATTGAGTCCCTTGATTCCCTGATTAATGATATAGCGACACAATCACAAGAGAAGTGGCGTATTTTAAGAAGAAAGAAATCCGTAATAAATCTTTTTCTCGATATTCTCGGAAACGGAGTAATTTCTGATAGGACTGGGCTACCTGAATTTATCAATAATAATTTTTTAGTAGTTAAGGAAGATACAAGCCTATTGGTCCCTATAGCTAAGATACGTGATTCAAAAGAAGCAAGAAAATATTTCAGTGAAGAAGTTAAGGGAATTCTCGGAGAATCAGATGAGACTCAAAGTATAGTTAATTCAATCCAACCATTTATAAATCCTAATCTCTTGATAGATTTCTCAGAAATTGAAAAAAGGCAAGAAGAAGCTCGAAAAATGATAAAAGATTCAATTGGAGTAGTTAGAAAAGGGGAGAAAATAGTTGGAGCACATGAAGTTGTAACAGGAGATGCATACCGTAAAATATATTCGCTAAGTCAAAGACAGGCAGGAGAGTATCCATACTCAATAATTTCTACAGTTTTACGCAATCAATTATATTTTTTTCTAATATGTCTTTTTATACTCGTATTTTTGTTCGTTAGAGAAAAAAAGATATATAGAAATAGTCGATTTCTGTATCTTTTTGTCATAAACATGTTTTTAATACTACTTTTACATCGTTTTGTACCCATATATTTATTACCTTTAGCAAGTATTGTTATGTTCTTAACTCTAGCGGTTGATTTAGATTTTGGGATACTGTTTGCTTTATCCAGTTCACTGATCATATTTCTCTATCAGGGTTTTACAGTTGAAAAGATAATCCCAATTTTGATGGGAAGTTTAGTTGGAGGAATTTTTTTAATTGATCCACGTAATAGAACAGACTGGTACAGAACAGGAGCCATTATTGCTGTTACTACAAGTCTTCTAATACTATCAATAGAATTCTTTATCAGGTCCACTCTTAAAGATGTGATAATTGGTTTTAGTTATGGTATTACTAATGGTTTTCTTTCCATATTATTGCTATTTGCACTTCTTTTTATCTTTGAGAGAGCTTTCAATATTACAACAAATTTCACGTGGATGGAATATGCAGACCTTAATAATCCATTATTAAAACGTCTATCCCGCGAGGCTTCGGGAACATATCAGCATTCACTTATGGTTAGTACAATGGCAGAGAACGCAGCAGAGGCAATAGGAGCAAATACCCTGCTTTCTAAAGTAGGAGGACTTTACCATGATATAGGTAAACTAATGCGACCAGATTTTTTTGCAGAAAACTTCCGGGATGGTAAGAATCCCCATAATGACATACCTCCAAAGCTCTCAGCTATAATTATAAAATCCCATATTCCAGATGGAGTCAAGATTGCTAAAGAATATAAATTACCGGTTGAGATTATAGATGTCATAAAACAACATCAGGGTACATACCTTATTGTTCCATTCTACGAAAAAGCAAAAAAGTGTTTAGATGATGTAAATGAGGAAGATTTTAAATATGATGCAGAGCTTCCTGTTAGCAGGGAGTCAGGTATTTTAATGCTTGCGGACATTGTGGGAGCTACAGTAAGATCAATGGATAATCCCACTGAGAAGGAGATTAAGGAAATGATAGAAAAACAAATAAATAAGCAATTTACAAGAGGACAATTGAGCAGGTCTGAACTCTCGATTAAAGACCTTAATATTATTTCAAATCAATTCGCACAGACCCTTGAAGGTCTCTATCATTACCGCCCTACTTATCCGGAAACAGAATGATAGTTCATGTTAATAATCTCGCCCGATATGAAAAAGAGATAAAAGAATTAGCAAGAAAAGTGATAAGTGGTGAGAATCTAAAGGGAGAATTAAGTATTACTTTTGTTGATGATGATAAGATGAGTGAACTTAATGAAAGATATACAGGAAGATCAGACTCAACTGATGTTCTATCTTTTCCCTTCGATGTACCTCTGTTGTTGGGTGATATTTATATCTCACTTACGCAAGCAAACAGGCAGAAAGAAGTTGGGATACTTTCTGAATTGAAGTTATTAACTGTCCATGGAATACTTCATCTTGCAGGATATAATGATAGTACCGAAGAAGAACGAAATGAGATGAGAGAAAGAGAAAAGGAGTATCTTAAGTAATGCAGTGGTTACTGATATTTGTATTTCTGATATTTTCTTTTATATATTCATCTTCAGAGACAGCACTTTTTGCCCTTCCAACCTATAGAAGGAAAGACAACCCTTTGGTAGTACGCCTTATGAGGAATCCAAGAAGGGTAATTATTACTGTTATAATAGCGAATGTTCTTTCAAATGTAGCAATATCATCCCTTAGCGAAGGAATGATAGGTAAGCAATTAAATATAATGTTGACGACTTTAATAGTTACAATTTTTATTCTAATTATAGGAGAATATATTCCAAAGAGAGTTGCCATGGCAAAGCAAAAAACAATCTCGAGATTGTTTAGCCCTATGGTTCTCGTCACTGAATATATATTTTATCCACTCATTATTCTTTTTAAGCCCTTAACTAAACTTAAAATATACAAGAAAAGATTCACGCTTGAGGATTTAAGACAGATAATCTATTTAGGGAGGAAGGACGGTATTATCAGTGAGCAGGAATATGCAATGATGAATAAGTTGTCTCATTTAAATGATATAAAGGTGAAGGAAATAATGTCTCCCCGAATAAACGTATTTTTTGCTGAGCAAAACGATACTGTTAGTACTGTATTGAAAAAGATGGAAAAATGGCATAAACGAGTTCCCGTATATGCAAAGACAAGGGACAATATAACAGGAATACTCGAGACGAAGAATTTATATATGGAAGATAGAAAAGTGAAAGATTTTGTATCTCCGTCAATATTTGTCTCAGAGAATTTACCGGTGATTCAATTACTAAAAATATTCCAAAAAACAGCACACAAAATGGTTGTGGTTATTGATGAGTATGGAGGGACTTCGGGGGTCGTGGATATGGAGGATATAAAGAAGGAACTTATAGGTGAAATTGATGAAAGTGTTATTGAGTATAAAGATAAGAATACATGGGTTGTACCAGGATCATTAGGTATTGATGAAATACAACGGCATATTCCCATACCAAGATCTAGCGACTACAGGACAGTTTCAGGTTTCATATATACCCTTCTGGAAAGAATACCAAGAGAAGGGGAACGATTTTCTTATAAGGATTATGAATTTACTATTCTCGATATAAAGTTTAATCATATAATTAAGGTAATGATAAAGAAAAAGTAGTGATAATTATAATACTTGCTATAATTTTTATTTTTATGATATTCTTTGAAGCTTCTGAGATGTCTCTTGTTGCCTCAAGTGAAGCAAGGTTGTCAAACCTTGCTTTTGTTGGAGGAAAGAGATATAAAATAGCAAATGAAATACGGAAAAGGTCGGATATCTTCTTACCTACTGTACTTGTTGGAATTAATTTAATGACAGTTTTATTCGCGATGCTACTAACAAGAGAAATTGGAATAACTCGAGGACTTTTATTAAGCACTATTATTATTGCTTTTGTAGGTGAAGTTCTGGTCAAGTCAATTGTTATTATAAATCCTGAACCAATTTCAGCACTAACGGCTCCTCCTTTGATTTTCTTCTATTGGATATTTTTCCCATTGATATTTCTGGTAAGAGGGGTGGGAGATGGTATTCTCAAAATTTTTGGAATAAAAGGAGGAAGCACAGAGAATATTACGAAAGAAGAAATGAATATTGCAGTGAAAGAAGCAAAAGCAACAGGGGGTATAGATATTGAACAATTTTCTGCAATAAGTTCATTATCAAAATTTTCAGAGAAGGATGTCCGCGATATAATGGTTCCAAGGGTAGAAATTAAGTCAATAAACTGTGATGAAGAGATTAGTAGGATAAGAGAAATTCTTAAGGAAGTGGATGTTTCAAAAATGCCTGTTTACAAGAGTACAATTGATAACATTATTGGTATTATATTTAAGGAGGATATAATAGGAAGGGATGAAAAATGGGAAATTGAGGATATATTAAGGCCAATAAAATTTATTCATGGTGATAGAACTTTGGAGGAGATACTTCCAGAGCTTCTGTCAGATAAAAATAGCTGTGCAATTGTTATAGATGAATATGGTGGAACAGAGGGTTTTATATCCACCGATGATATTCTATTTAATATTATCGGTAAGGATTCAGAAATGGTAGGAAGAGAAGAAGGTACATTTATCGTGGATGGAAGTATAAGTCCTGAAATAATTGGTATTGAGACAGAAGAGGATACTCTTGCCGGTTTTATTATTAGTGAGTTACAAGAGATTCCCGGTGAAGGACGGAAATTAGACATAAATGGTATAGAGATGACAATTCTTGATGCAACTGAACGCAAAATCAAAAAAGTTCTTATAAAAAGGGAATAAAAGATGGAAGATAATGAAGTAATGAGAGAGACTATAATGCATTTTATTGAGGAAGGTGATAACAAGGGCTTAAAGCTATATTTCTCCACACTTGAACTTCCCGATAAAGCATATTTAATTGATCACCTCTCAGAAGATGAAAAGTTGCTCATTTTCTCACTTCTGGACATTAATGAAAAAGCAGAACTCATTACAGAGTTAGATGATTATTCCCTAGAGGTAATCATAAGGGCATTAGATTCGGATGTTCTTTCCAAGATTGCTGATACTCTTGATATAGATGAAGCGGTGGATTTGGTAGCAGAGGTTTCAGAACAGCGACGAGACGAAGTTGTAGAAAAGGTAAAAAATGCTGAACAGGTGAGAGCTTTACTCAAGTATGAACCAGAAACTGCTGCAGGAAAGATGACTATTAAATTCCTGAGTCTCAATGTGGCTGATAATATAACAACTGCTCAGGAAAGATTGCGTAGAGTGAAAGAATCAGAGGAATATAAGTATATTTATGTGTTAGATGAAAAGGGAAGACTGAAAGGGTATGTTACCCCCTGGAGAATATTAACTTCAGAGCCAGATCAAAATCTTGGTCAAATATCAGAACCCATTAAATCGGCAACTCCTGGTATGGATCAGGAAGATGTTGCAAATATTGCAATAGACTACGATCTTCTTCAGGTCCCGGTTGTTGATAATTTTGGTCGTCTTTTAGGTGTTATCACTATAGATGATTTGTTTGATGTGGTTGAGGAAGAGGCAACTGAGGATATTCAACACCTGGGAGGACTTCAGGTGATAGAGACGGCGTTCTTCCCACCAAGGCGTTCCTTTGCATCGAGGATTCCCTGGTTATATATAAAACTTCTCTCAGCCTTTTTAGCTGCAATGGTTGTTGGATATTTTGAGGATGTAATTCAAGCCTTTATAGGTGCTGCAATATTTATGCCAATTGTTGCTGCTATGGGAGGTGGTGCAGGAACACAAACCTTATCGATTATTGTGAGAGCTCTTGCACTTGGAGAAGTAAGGTACCCTGATGTAAAGAGATTGTTATGGAAGGAAATTAATGTTGGTATACTTACCGGTTTAGCTGTTGGGTTGGGTTCATCACTTATTGCCTATTTCTGGAAGGCAAGTCCGATTTTTGGCGTCGTTGTTGGGCTTGCAATTATAATTAACCATATTTCAGCAGCAACATTTGGAGTGCTTATTCCTATGGTTTTAGAGAAGTTAGGAGTTGACCCTGCCCTTGCATCCAGTATCTTTCTCACCACCATTACTGATGTGATTGGTTTCATTGCCTTACTTGGACTTACAAAATTAATTATGACGTGAATTAAAGTAAAAAATTCTCTTGCAGAGTCGCAAAGAATAATTTTAAAGGTTT
>SOIB01000105.1 GCA_004377355.1 Candidatus Stahliibacteriota bacterium
TCCTAATCGCGTTATCGATACTGAAGATAGGAACGGGAATTTTGAATTAGAACCAAATGAAGACACGGGTCTTGATGGAATTGCCTTTGATGATGATGAATGGATATTTGTCAGGGATTCGCTTGATGATGGAAGGGATGATTACCCAAAAAAGCTAAATACTTTTCAGGATTCATTAAAGCTACACAGGAAAGAAGGAAACAGAAGACTGGATTCAGAAGACCTTAATAGGGATTATACTCTTGAGTCTAAGAGTGAATTCTTCAGGTATAAAATTGATCTGGAATCCGACGAGTTAGTTGCAAATTATGGTACTAATGGTTGGAAGATGTATAGAGTACCTATGATGGATTCAACCTATTATGAAAAATTTGGAAATCCCAGTTTAGAAAATATATTATATGCGAGAATCTGGTTTGCCGGAGTGGATAAAACAACAAGGGTTGTCGTTGCAGAAATTGCTATGGTTGGAAATAAATGGTTAGACAAAGGTGTGCGTCTATATCCAGCTGATTCCCTGAATCCCTCAGGTGGGGAATTCCTTATTACGTATCGGAATAGTTTTGAAGACGAAGACTATATTCCACCCGTAGAACAGGAGAGAGAGATATATGGAGGTCTTGCAAAGGAGCAATCTCTGGTATTTAAGATAGATTCATTAAAAAGTAATAATTCCTGTCTTGCTGAGTCTTATATTGAACTTCCACGATGGACTTATGGTAAAGGATATGATTTAAGATTGTACAAATCACTACAGTTCTACTCTCAGGCAACAAATAGTACCAGTGACTCTATTATGATATTCTTACGTCTTCTCACAGATTCTAATAATTACTATCAATATAGCCACTATCTTTATATGGATGGATGGGATACACTTGATGTAAATTTCCAGAATTTTTATGACCTAAAATTGCAGCATGATACTGTAATGGGTGATTATTCTCTAAAGGGTAATCCGACTTTAAAGAGTATTGTTTATCTTCATTTAGGTGTAGTAAATGTAGGCACTGAAGATTTTACAGGTGAGGTTTATTTTAATGATATAATATTAAGAGAGGCAAATACAGATATGGGACATAATCTAGATCTAACCATATCATCAAATATCGGAGATCTTATTTCCAATCTTTCTTATAATATACAGAGAAGATCTGCACGATATAAGGCAAGCTTAGATGCACTCCGAGATTTGGGAGATAAGGAGAGAATTTCTCATAACTTCAATGTAAAATTAAACGCAGGAAGGTTTTTAAATCGGTTTGTTAATATGCCTGTCTCATTCGCTTACAAGCGATCGAGTGAGGTTCCTCTCTATAAGAGAAACTCAGATATACTCCTTCCTCCTGAAGATAGAACAAATGAATCTAGTTTAAGCCAGACGAGAAGAGTCACAGTTAATTTTTCAAAACCAACCACTTCTAATAATTGGTTAATCAAGTACACACTTGATAGGATACGCTTAAGTGGAACTTATTCTGTTGAAGAATCCTTTTTCCCGGAGAAAAGTGCAGATACCGTGGTAAATAAATCAGCTAACTTTAATTACAATCTACCTCTCCCTTCAATCTCTCCTCCAATTCTTTCTGGTGGACAGGCTTCTCTTATCCCAAGCAATTTTCATTTCAATGCTGATTATCAATATAGAATAAGTGATAAATTTAAATACTCTATGGATGATTCGACATATAAGAGAACATCGGTGAAACCAATTAGAGAATTAAATTCCTCAGGTGGTTTTTCATATAAACCTATCCGTTGGATTAGTATGAATTATAATGTGTCAGCAAAACAGGACCTATTATATAGTGACCATTTTGGAGTGAATGTATCATTTAAAGAGGTGTTAGCCATGAGCCATAATTCAAGCCAGTTTGATTTTAATTCTATTAACATATCCTATTCTAACACCTTCATCCAGAAACATGGTATAGATTATTCAAAAATACTCGGGGATACACTGGATGTTAGAAGTGTAAGGCAAAATAGAACTATTAGTCTTACCGATAATCTAAGAATGCAACGAATCTTGAAGAAGATACCTTTAATATCAGGATTGTCAGATAATATTAATCCTATCCGATTCACATCCTCTTTTAGCAGAGATGCTAACTATGCATATCTAAATGCACTACCTGATTACAGATTCCGGTATGGTCTGGATTCCAAACCGAGTGGGGGATTTATAGTCCAGAGTAATCCCTCTGATGGTGGAACGATAAACATGCAGTATAATCTTTCATCCGGGATTAATCTCGGAAGAGTTAAGATAGATATGAGTGGTAATTGGAAGGAAACAAGACCCGATGAGGAGAAAATAAAGAATTCAGTATCTGCTGAAAAAGTAACTACCTTTAGTTTTCCTAACACGAACATTCAGATTTCAAACATTGATGATTATATCCCGGGGATAAAAAAACTACTAAAAAGTTCTAAATTTAATATCTCAATAAATAGAGACAAAAAAAACACAGTCAGTTTAACAGGTCAGAAATACTCATCAGTTAGTAACTCTATAAGAATATCTCCGACACTTGATCTTAAATTCAAAAATGGTTTGGGAATTAATATAAGATCTGGTTATAGTAGAAATGAACAGGATAGTGAAAGATCATACAGGTTGAAAACACATTCTGAGTCATACGATATAGGCGTTACAGGGAGCTATTCTCTTATGCCTACAGCAAAAGGTTTACTATTTCCTTTTTTAGGGAGCCTGAAGTGGACCACACCAATAACCCTAAAAGCTTCGTTTACCATGCAGAATAATAAAGAGGTATCTATTAATTTATCGACAATGAATGAGGAGATTAGACGGGACAATAGAAATATTACTTTTAGTCTTTCAGGTAATTATGATTTTTCTAATATGGTTTCCGGGGGACTATCAGTTAATTATCGCAATTATCTTAACAGGAAGATTACCAATGATGTTACAACAAGTTATGGTGCAATGTTCAACATTGTTTTTAAATTCTAAATCCTCTTTCCCAGTCAATCCTTTACTATATGAGGTGTTATAAATATCAGAACTTCCCTATTTCTCTCACGTGTCACGGTCTTTCCAAATAAATTCCCTATCATTGGTATATCTTTTAAGATTGGAATTCCAGTCTTTGTAGATGTGGTAGTTTTATTGATAAATCCTCCTATAACAAGTGTCTGTCCATTCTTAACCAGAGCTTGAGTGGATGCTTTTGTTTGAGTTATTGTTGGAGTCTCTGCTTCTGCTACCACATCACTCAATTCAACGAAAATGTCCATTGTAATATCCTCTAATGAATTAATGTGGGGTGTAACGCCTAATTCTATACCAGCCTGAAACCATCTGGTTACTGGTTGGCCATGTATATCTGTTGTAGTAAGTGCGAATCTCTTTCCCCCAAAAATTGTTGCTTCTTTGTTATTTACGGTTGTAATTCGAGGGTTTGCGAGTGTCGTTAATTTTTGGTCCTGTTCCATTGCTGATAGCCTTGCAGAAATTCTTGCGAAATTCTTTATAGTTGCTACATTCAGATATATTCCAGAAAGTGGTTCTGGGGGAGTTACAAAAGAAGCGTCTCCTTCGACATTCCAGTCAGACACTCTTAGATTATTGACATCCCAGGAGATCCCTAACTCTAAGGCAGCACTTCTATCAATATCTATTATCTTGGAAATGATTGCAACCTGTGGTGTTTCTTTATCCAGAATCATTACCAATTCCTCTATTGATGCTATTTTGGGTGGGATATCAGTTACAATTAAAGAATTTGTTCTTGTGTCCTGTTCTACCACACCACGTTTTGAAAGAGAGCTCTTTACAATGCTTGAAAGCTCTTTTGGGGTTGTATATTCAAGGGTGAAAACCCTTCTCATAAGAGGTTTTGCCATTTCTCCCTTCTCTCTCTCTTGGGCAAATGCCTCAGCCGTACCAACCCTTATTATATCAGTTTCAATTATGTAAGTATAACCTTTTGTTTTAAGAATTAGGTCTAAAGCTTTTTCCCAATGTACATTTTTTAATTCCACTGATATATTCCCTTTTACATCATCTCCAATTATCATATTCATTCCGCTATACTTTGCTATTGAACGGAGTACAGTAACAAGATCCGCCCTCTCCAACCTCATAGATATACCACCCTTAATAACTTTTTTAGGATAAGTAGGTACAGTGGGCTCGGGCTTTTCTTCTACCTCCTTTACCTCTTCTTTAGGTACAGTAGTGGCAGTCCATGAAGAAAAGGGAGTTGTGTTAGTATTAAGGCTCAATGTAATAATACCATCCCCTGTGCTCTTTATTGTATAATTATATTCATTATCACATTGAATTATTACTCTTGTGAGTTCAGCTGAAGGAATTATGGATACAGATAAGTTTTTTATCCCACCTCTATCAATCGTCCATACCTTTCCCCCTAAATCACTATCTACATCCAGAAAGTCAACAACCACTTTGTTATCCATTCTAAAGTCAGTATAGCTTATCCCCTCACTGAGATTGAATATAACATCTGTATAATTGTCTACATTTTTTACAGTAATATTTGCAAGATTAGCTTTCCCAAAAGCCGATGGTACTGTAAAAAGAAGAAACAATATAATAAATAATATTATTCTTTTATACATATTTACCTCTCTTCTTTTTTTAATCTCAATGTAACTCTGTTTTGTTCACCAAATCTACTGAGAAGGAAGGTTATTGATTCTTCAGTGATGTCTATTACTTTCCCATCTATTACTTTATCACCATTTTTAAGTACATAACCGAGATTACCTTCCTTCAATAGAGCTAGATATCCATTTTTCCCCCATAAGATTCCCACCAATTGTGCTATGTCAACATTAACTTTTTTCTCCTGTTCCTCGGATTTTATTAAGAGTGGTCTAAAGGGGTCTGGTTTATCTCTATCCGAATAATAAATTTTTTGCCAACGAAGAGCTTCTGCCATTGATTTAAGAGTATCTTCTGGAGTACCTTCTGTTTGTATTATCTCTTCTTTCTGTTCTTTTTCCTCTGCTGCTGTTATTAGATTGACAAGCGCTGCCTTTTTTTCTGTCTTTGGAGAGAAACTCTCAACCGTTTTAGATAATATTTTGTTGAAAAGGTCACCCCCCTCTTCACTACAACCAGCTAAAAACAGAAATGCAATGCTGAAGAATATTATTAATTTATCCTTCAACTTTTCCTCCTTTAGAGACATAAGTTATTAGAACAAATGTTGCGGATATTTTATACTCCTCTTCTGTTGTCTCTTCTCTTCCTGCTGCCAATTTTAAACCTTTGATATTAACGATACGCTCCATGTTATTCATTGCTGCCATAAATCGTGCAATGTCATGATATCCGCCTCTAATCGTTATTTCTATGGGAACCTCAATATATTTTTGTTTCACACTTTTTGGAAGAGGTTTAAAACGCTCTATTCTTACCTCGTGTGTTCCACCTAATTTGGTAAGTGTCCCAAGTAATTCAGGAATATTGGTTTCTGTGGGTAGCATTCTTACAGCTTGTTCCCATTCTCTGCTAACTATCTGGAGTCTTCTATTAGCTTCTTCCTTTCTTTTGACTACTGCCATTGTTTTTTTTAGTTTATTCTGCACCAATGAATACTCATCCTGTTTCTCTTTTATTTTAGCTCTTTTACCTTTTATAGTAGTGAAATATCCACCAGCGAAAACAATGATTGCAAAGATTCCAATAAATATAGAAGGTCTTATTTTTCGCATAATCAACCTCCACTACTCTTTACTGCTTTTCCAATAATAACAAATCCCATTATTTCCTGGTCCTTTTCCTTTCTTTCAGTCATTTCTTGTAATTGAATTGCAGTAAAATATGGGGATTCCCTAAGACGAACCATAAAGCTGGATATTATTAGATTAGAAAAGGTTTTCCCCTCAATTTTAAAGTTACCAGCATTCTCTTCGAATGAGACAAACCACATATAATCAGGTTTTAATCGATTCAATTCATCCATTATATGGACTGCAAAGGCGCGGTTTTTATTCAGATCCTGGACAAGAGATACCCATTTACTAAGTTCATTCTGTCGCTGTTGGATCTTTTCGACCAGATTTTTCTCTCTTTCAAGTTCCTTTAGTTCTTTTATCGAGATATTAATTTTCTCCTCAAGAGAGTTTAACTGGGAAGTTGCACCTCTATTCATAAAAAATAACGTTCCAGCAGCAATAACGAGTAAAATTATGCTGAGGACCATATCAAGACCCGGTATTGCAGCTCTGGGTTTTGCTACTCTTACCCTTCTAACCTTTTTTCTTTCTTCTTCGGGAATAAGATTGATTTCTATCATTTTAAACCTCTCAAAGAAAGACCTAATGCAGGGGCAAGTATTGGTCCCATCTCTTCAACATTAACATTAATGAAGGGAGATTCACGATCATAATCAAATTCAACAAATGGATTCATAACCTCTACAGGGGTTCCGAATCTTTTTTCAAGGAATTCTGGAATTCCTTTTATTAAACTACCACCTCCACTTATTACAATTTGATTAAAATTCTCGAAACCCTCTGGTAAATATGGTAGGACTCTTTCAATAGCAATTCCTAAGTCATCTTGAAAACTTTCCACTGCATTCTGATATGCATACTGGTCAATGTCGCCTTTTTCTCCGGTTTTTATAATATCAATTGCTTTTTCTCCATCTATTCCTGCTTCTCTCTGAAGTGCTTGGATTAGAGTGGTTACAGCTGTTGGCACTTCCCTAGTAAAATGATTAATAATGCCTTCAATAAAGCTCATAGCTGTATACTGAGCTCCAATATGGAATAGACCGATTAGCTTTCCAGTTTCGACTGAATGATTGAATTCGAAGATATTCTGAAGGGAAAAAGCTGCATAATCAAGAACAATAGGTTCAAGGTCAAGGTCACGGAATAGATGCAATCTTGCATCAACTGCATCCCTCTTTGCCCCAACAAGAAGTACTTCCATAGAATCTTCACCAACACTGGGATTTAGGATCTGAAAATCAAGAGAGATATCTTCAACTTCATAGGGAATATATTGTTCGGCTTCCCATTTAACTTGTTCCCTAGCCTCTGCTTCATTCATCTTTGGCATTCTTATCTTTTTTACTATTACATCACGACCAGAAATACAACTTATGACCTGTTTATTTTCTACTTCTAATACATCCAGGCTATTTCTTATACTATCAAGGACAGATTCCCTGTCCATAATTTCACCATCTACAATTGCATGGGTTGGCAAAGTTGAAATATTACATTTTGTCATTATTGGTTTCTTAGATGTTCCTTCTATAACTATCGTTTTCACTAAATAACTACCTACATCTATTGCTAAAACAGAGCTCTTTCCAAACATACGCACCTCTCTAATTTTCTATAATATAAATAATAATGCCATTTTTGTCAAGTATTTTTTCAAATTTCAAGTTCTGTATATTTGACATAAATAAGCATAAGTGATTAATACATTATTCAGTGCACAGTGTAAAATGAAAAATGCAAAGTGAAAAATGAAAAATAATGTATTTGAGGGCTTGAATAACTAACTGGAGACCCTATATAGGGGATAGAATTTTAGTATGTGTTCTGAGTTCTGGGTTGGGATTTAACAATTAGTAAGTGGATAGAGAATAAAAGAATTAATAAAGATAAAGAATGCACTATTTATAAGACTTTAAAGGGTTAAATCCTAATCCATAACTCCTAATACCTGATACCTATTCTCCTTGTGCACTTGTGCCTTATTGAGTTAAATACTCATCTACTAATACATACATTTACATATCTATGGACTTTATGAGAGAGAAATAGGTAATAGATGGAGTGATAAGTAACCTTGACATCCTTTGTAGCTTTTGTATAATCTTATTTATATTTTTTTAACTTTTTGAAATTAATACAGAAAATATAAGAAATAGAAGGTTTTATATAATAGTAATAAAATGAAAGGATTTATAAAATATAGAATAGAAAATGTAAAATAAAAATGATATGAGGAAAAATTATTTGTCAAAAGTAAATTGGTTTTGATATTTTATTTTTTTGATTCTTAAATGTATAAGAAAAATTCTAATGTTTCTGTGGAAAAAAGGTAAATGAAGGAGGTTTTGTATGAGGTTAGTGGAGTGTGTGCCCAATTTTTCAGAGGGTCAGGATGAAAAAAAGATTGATTCAATAGTTGGTGAGATAAGGAATACTTCTGGTGCATGGCTTCTTGATGTTGATCCCGGAGCAGATACAAACAGGACAGTGGTTACCTTTGTTGGTTCTCCTGATGCAGTGTTAGAAGCAGCTTTCCGTGCCATAAAGAAAGCCTCAGAAATTATTGATATGAGAGAACACAAAGGGGAACATCCAAGAATGGGAGCTATTGATGTGTGTCCTTTTGTCCCTGTAAGGGATGTTACTATGGAGGATTGTGTAGAAATTGCTAAAAAATTGGGTGCCCGAGTGGCAGAAGAACTTAAGATTCCTGTATATCTTTACGAAGAAGCGGCTACAGAAGAAAAAAGGAGAAATCTTGCCAACATTCGTAAGGGGGAATATGAAGGACTCGAAGATAAGTTAAAGGACCCAGAGTGGAAACCGGATTATGGGAAGGCTAAATTTAATGAGAAATCAGGTGCTATTGTTATTGGAGCACGGGAGTTCCTAATAGCTTACAATGTGAATCTTAATACAAGGGATCGTAAACTTGCGAATAAAATTGCCAAAAATATCAGGGAATCAGGTCAACCAAAGAAGGATGAAGATGGAAATATTTTGAAGGATGAGAATGGGAATGTGATAAGGATTCTTGGTAAGCTTAAGGCTACGAAGGCAATCGGCTGGTACGTGGAAGAATATGGAATAGCGCAGATTTCGATAAACCTGATTAATTATAAAATTACTCCACCTCATATAGCATTTGAGATGGTAAGGAAAGAAGCAGAGGATTTGGGGCTCCGGGTGACTGGTAGTGAATTAGTAGGTCTAATACCCAAAGAAGCTATGATTGAGGCTGGTAAGTACTACCTCGAAAAACAGGGCAAATCAAAGGGTGCTCCTGAAGGTGAGATTATACACTATGGTATAAAATCTTTAGGTCTTGATGAGCTCACAGTGTTCAATCCAGAAGATAAGATAATTGAGTATAGAATTAATAAAGAAATCGATCGTCTGGTTGATAAATCCCTTATAGATTTTGCAGAAGAACTTTCCTCGGATTCTCCTGCACCTGGCGGAGGTTCAGTGGCTGCATATAGTGGCTCAATCGCTTCCGGTCTTATTTCGATGGTAGGTAATCTTACCTTTGGTAAGAAGAAATACAAAGATGACTGGAAAGAGGCAGAAGATATTTCTGAGAAAGTTCAATTGTTAAACCAGGAATTTCTTGAACTTTGTGATGAAGACACTGAAGCATTTAACGGGTTAATGAGTGCATATAAAATGAAGAAGGATACAGAGGAACAACAAGAAAGAAGGAATGAGATGATACAGGAGGCAACAAAAAGAGCAACGGAAGTTCCTCTCACAGTAATGAGGAAAACCCTGAAAGTTACGGAATTAGCTAGAAATATGGCAAAGATTGGTAATGTTAATGCAATTAGTGATATAGGAGTAGCTGTGGAAATGGCGCTTGCATCATGCCACGGAGCATCGTTAAATGTAAGGATAAATCTTTCCTCAATAGAGGATGAAGAATTTAACCATGAAGTTAAAAGAGAGCACGATGAGATTATTGAAAAAATAGAGAATCTTTATGAGGATGTTATTTCAATAGTTAATGAAAAGTTGTGAGATTAGGGGTTGAGAAAATTAGTTTATAACATAAATTATATACAGGGTCGTTAGCTCAGTTAGGTAGAGCACCGGCCTTTTAAGCCGGGGGTCGTAGGTTCGATTCCTACACGACCCAAGAAATAAAGGAGGCAAAAATAGCAATAAATATATTTAAATATATAAAGGATAGAAGAGAGCTTGTTGATGAATTTGTCTTTGAGAAGTTTAAAAAAGGTGAAACCATCTTTTGTGAGGGAGAGGAAGGGGATTTTATGTATATTATAATGGAAGGCGAGGTTCGTGTTTCCCTTCTAAGGGGAGAAGAACGAATAACCTTGGCTACTCTAGGACAGGGTAACTTTTTTGGAGAAATGGGATTATTTAAAGGGGATCCAAGGAGTGCTGATGTGGAAGCTATCTCTAACCTTAAGCTTATTAAAATTACAAGAGAGGATATAGAAAGATTAAAAAAGACAAATCCTGTTCTTGCTTCGGAATTCCTCTATGGCATATGCGAAGAGCTCTGTCAGCGTCTTTACTTTTCCGATGAATCAATTGAATCTTACTATTATATTAATAGAGCACTACTTATAAATCCACAATTTAGAAAATTTGTCCATAAAATTTGGAATAAAAAGGAGGAATAGATGTCTTTACTTTTATATATATTCATTGGATATTCTTCATTTAATGGGGGGAGTGGAACAATTAATCTTTATTCTGCTAGAACACTTCCAATGGCGAACCTATCTTTCAATATGAATATCTCATATGCTCAACATTCATACCCCCAAGCTCCTACAGAAGATTTCAGTAAATCCCATATTATTGGATATTCCAATCTGGGACTTACCTATGGAGTTATAGACTATCTGGAGTTATATATGGGAACTACCATTTTTCTAAAGAATGAACAAAGAGGTGGATTTGGTGAACCAAAAGATATATATGTATTTGGTGATAAGGATATATTTGGAGGGATGAAGTTTTATTACCCTTTAATTCGCGGTGAAGAGGGTTTTTTCAATTGGTTAGTTGGCGGTAATATTAGAGTTGATGCATCACCATTCCATTCAAGTAAGGATGATTCACTGTCTCTTAATCAGCACTTTGAGCCGTGCTTAAAGCATAAGATGGATATCTCAGTTGATTTCTTAAATGACTTTGAAATCTATCCACTGCTAATTCATGCCAATATAGGTTACCAGTTCCGCGGTAATAATTATGAGATTCCCTTACTGGATACACTACGCAACGCTTATTTCCTTGAAGAAGAAAGAAAAGATTTGTTAAAGTGGGGGGTTGGGATTGAAATTGCAGCAGGCACACATACAAGTTTTTTACTTGAGACAAAAGGATCTCACCTAAAAGACAATGGTGCTGACACAACAATGGTCTCTTTTGGCATAAGATTCATGACTTCTGATAATTTTAACATTGACCTTGGAATAGATTACCTCTTGAATGAAGGTGTAGACTATATCCCGGACTGGGAATTTGTAGGTGGCAATTACCAGAGTAGAATTGACGATTTCGGTAGATGGAGATTCAAGGTGGGTTTCGCAGCGAAAGGTTCACTAATACCTGAAAGGAAAAGGGAAAAACCTAAAGAGGGTATAATAGCATTAACTGTTAATGATATAGAAACAGATGAGCCAATTAGGGCAAGCGTGAGTTTTCGTGATACAATTCTTGGTGTGTATGAGACGAATGAACTAGGAGAAATTAATATCCCGCTCTCACCGGGGGTATATCATTTAAGGATATCCAAGGAAGGTTATATCACCAGGGAGGCTGCTGTTACTTTAAAGCCAGCTTCAGAAGTTAATATAAATACAGTGCTTCGGAAGAAAGTAGAACCCAAGGGAATTTTGACAGGGACTGTTAGTTCATTCCGAGAGAAAATACCTCTTAAAGCTACTGTTGAATTCCTTGGAACTAAACTAAAATCTATTACTTCGGATTCCCTGCAAGGAGTATTTAATTCAGAGTTACAAGCGGGTACATATAATGTGAAGATATCATCTCTGGGATATCTTCCAAAGACTTTCCCAATCGAGATAAATGATGGTGAAACTACAGTGATTAATATCCAGTTGATGGAAAAATTAGAAGAGAAGAAGAAACTTATCCTGAGAGGAATTAACTTTGCATCTGGTAAGTCTACTATACCTCCTGAAGGGTATTCGACTCTTGACAAAGTGGTTGAGGTTCTCAAAGCAAACAAGGATGTTAAGATAGAAATAGGGGGACATACGGATGCAGTAGGTTCTGCTACTTACAATCAAAAATTGTCAGAGATGCGTGCTCTGTCTGTGAGACAATATCTTATCCAGCATGGTGTTGATCCTGCTCGTCTTGTTTCAAGAGGATATGGAGAATCAAAGCCCATTGCACCCAATACAACAAGGGAAGGAAGATATCAAAACAGAAGGATTGAATTTATAGTTATCTCAGAGTAGAAAGATTATGTGTTAGACTCTACCACATTGTTAACTTTAACTTTTGGGTCTTTTAGAAGAACTTAACGAAGAACAAATAAAAGCTGTAAAGCATTTGGGAGGACCTGCTTTAATCCTTGCTGGAGCTGGCAGTGGGAAGACAAGGGTAATTACATATAGAATTGTATATCTAGTTGAGCAAAAAGGTATATCTCCCGATAGGATTCTTGCTGTTACCTTTACAAATAAAGCTGCCGATGAAATGAAGGAAAGGCTTTATGATTTAGTTTCCACAAATCTTAAAAGTCTATGGATTGGAACATTCCATTCAATGTGTGCAAGAATACTAAGGGAATATAGAGAAACTACACCATTCTCAAGGAACTTTGTAATCTATGACGAACAGGATCAAGGAAATCTTATTAAGAGGATAATGAATAATCTGGATATGAGAGAAAAGGAATTCCCACCATACTATATAAAGCGAACTATATCGAATCTAAAAAATAGATTGATTGATGAGCATGAATTTGAACCAATGGGGAGTAAGCAAATAAGGATAAAAGAGGTATATATAGAATACCAGCGGAAACTACTTGACAGTGATGCGATGGATTTCGATGATTTACTGTTTAATACCTATCGACTACTTAATTCTAACGAAGGTGTTCGTAGGGAACTCGATCGCCATTTTAAACATAAACTTGTAGATGAATACCAGGATACCAATCATGCACAGTATATGATACTGAAAAAATTGTCTATGAAAAATAGAGATTTATTTGTCGTTGGGGATGATGATCAGTCTATATATGGATTCAGGGGTGCGGATATCAGTAATATACTTGATTTTGAGGAAGATTTTCCAGATTGCAAGATATATAGACTGGAGAGGAATTATAGATCCACTCAAAGGATACTAAGAGCAGCGTCTTCTGTGGTTAAACATAATAAAGAGAGGAAAGGTAAGACATTATGGACCTTAGAGAATGAAGGTGGTAAATTGACACTATTTAATGGTTATGATGAGAATAGTGAAGCTCGAAACATGGTAAAATTTTTAAAAGAAGAGTTATTAAATCACAAAAGAAGTGATATAATGATTGCCTACAGAACTAATGCTCAGTCAAGAGCTATTGAGGATGAACTCTTAAAAGAAGGAATAGAATACAATATTGTTGGAGGACTTCGATTCTATCAACGTAAGGAGATAAAAGATTTACTTTCCTATATCCAGTTCATTTCCAATAAAAGGGATTCTGTGTCCTTAAGCAGAATACTTAATACTCCACGTAGAGGTATAGGAAGGACGAGGAGAGATAGAATAGAAAGTTATGCGGAAGAAAAGCGAATTACTCTATGGGAGGCCATAAAAGAAATTGCAAGAGAAGATACGATTATTTCCGATTTTGTGGATTTAATATCATCTCTTGAGAATATAGAGAGAGTGGATGAACTTTTAGAAGCAATTATAGATAAAACAGGATATATTCGTCTCTTAGATGAAGAGGACACAGTGGAAGCTGATTCCAGGATTGAGAATATACTTGAATTGCTTTCAGTGGTTAAGACTTTTACACTGAAAGAAGAGAAGTATTCACCAGTGGAGTATCTCGCAGAAGTGGGGTTAAAGACTGATATAGATGAATGGAAGAGAGATGATAGTGTAAGTCTGATGACTCTACATAATACCAAAGGTTTAGAATTTCCAGTAGTTTTTATTGCTGGTCTATCTGAAGAAGTTCTGCCACACTACAGAAGCATTAAAGATGGAACTATTGAAGAGGAAAGACGTTTGTTTTATGTAGGTCTAACCAGATCAAAAGAAAAAGTTTACCTTTCTTATTATAGGAAACGAGGAATAGGATGGGGAAGTTCAAGAATGTTGATCCCTTCTCGATTTCTCTTTGAATTATCATCGGAGGATGTGGATGGATTGGATTGGATTTCAAAGGAGGAAAGGGAAGAAGTGTTAAGCGGTGAAAGTGTTAGAGATGAATGGGTGGAGCACCCAATTTGGGGTAAGGGTAAGGTTCTCAAAATTATTGATGGAGATAAATTACTTATATCGTTTGATGGTATGATAAAGAAGATTAAAAGGGAATTTTTTACTTGAAGGGAATTATTTTAATACACAAGGCAAGACCTGCAACATAGATATTGATAAAAAAAATAGAGAAGACTCTAGCATATGAAGAGCCTTACATAGAACCTTTTTGCCTTGTGTCTCTTGTAAATCTTATATTAGATTGTATAATTTAAAGAAAAGCAGGGCAATAAATATATCATAATATGAATAAGAATATAAAAATTAAAGGTGCATCCGTTCATAATCTAAAAAATGTTGATCTTGAAATACCACGTGATAAAATGGTTATTATCACAGGTGTTTCAGGTTCTGGTAAATCATCACTCGCTTTTGATACTATATTTGCTGAAGGTCAACGGCGATACGTTGAGTCTTTATCCGCATACGCCAGGCAATTTCTGGGGGTAATGGATAAACCAGAAGTTGAATCCATTACAAATCTATCACCAGCTATATCAATTGAACAGAGAAAATTGTCGAGGAACCCAAGATCCACAGTGGGTACAGTTACAGAGATATATGATTATCTTCGTGTTCTCTTTGCACGGGTTGGAACACCTTTTTGCTATAATTGTGGGAGAAAGATTACATCCCAGACAGTTGATGAAATTGTTGAGTTGATTCTAAAGAAACCGTCTAATTCTCGACTGCTTATTCTGGCTCCAATTATGCGTGGAAAAAAGGGAACATTTACACAAGAGTTTAAGAGGATAGGAGAGAAGGGTTATGTGAGAGTGGTTGTAGATGGTAAGATGGTGGAAATTGAGAAAGTCGTGGAACTGGATAAAAATAAAAAACATGATATCGAAATCGTTGTTGACAGGATAAAGCCAAACAAAAAGATAAGAAGTAGGATAACAGATTCGGTAGAAGCAGCATTAAATGAAACTGGTGGTCTACTCAAAGTAAGGAATATTAATATAGATGATTTAAAGAAAAGAGATGAAATATTTTCAACCCAGTTCGCCTGCCCTTATTGTGGTATTAGTTATCCAGAAATTTCTCCCCGTCTTTTTTCATTCAATTCTCCCTACGGTGCATGTAAGCGCTGTCAGGGAATTGGAACGGAAATGGAGGTAGATCCAGGAAGTATTATTTTCAATGAAGAACTCTCAATACTTGAAGGAGCAATAACTCCTATTGGAGAACCCAGAGGGAGATTTGGTAGGGAAATTGAACGGATGAGCAGTGTATGTGATGTTCAAATAGAAAGACCATGGAAAGAACTTACTAAGTATGAGAAAGAAATAATCCTTTATGGTAAGGAGTTTTGGGAGGGAATTGTTCCATATCTGGATCGCAGATACAGAGAGACAGAATCAGATTGGATTAGAAGTGAGATAGAGAAATATATGGTGGTTCAACCCTGCTTTGAATGTGGTGGAGCAAGACTCAGTAAAGAGGCATTAAGTGTGAGAATTAAGAAGAAGAATATCTATCAGGTTGTTCAGATGAATATTGTCCAGGCTAAGTCTTTTATGGAAAATCTTAAATTCTCTGATCAGAGACAGGAAATTGCAAGAGAGTTGATAAGTGAGGTTCTACATCGGCTTCGTTTCCTTGTCGATGTAGGTGTAGATTATCTGACTCTTGATAGACCTACAAAGACACTTGCAGGAGGGGAGGCTCAGAGGGTACACCTGGCAACCCAAATTGGATCAGGTTTAATGGGAATCATTTACATACTTGATGAGCCAACAATAGGTCTGCATGAAAGAGATATTCTTAGATTGATTGACACACTTAAATCTCTCCGGGATATTGGAAATACAGTTATTATTGTTGAACATGACCCAAAGAGTATATTAGCTGCTGATTGGGTGATAGATCTTGGTCCGGGAGCAGGTATAGAAGGCGGTGAGGTCGTATTTACAGGTAAACCTAAAGATCTTTGTAAGTATAGTTACTCCATTACAGGCAGATATCTTTCAGGAAAAGAGCGTATTCCTGTACCAGAAAGGAGAAGAGACGGAAGTAAGAAGAGTTTAAGAATCTTGGGGGCTGCTGGTAATAATCTAAAAATGATCGACATTGATATTCCCTTAAACCGATTTGTATGCCTTACAGGAGTGTCCGGGTCAGGAAAGAGTACACTTCTTATTGACACACTATACCGCGCTTTGGCCAGGAAATTCCATGGCTCAAGATATCTCCCTCTGGAACATACGAGAATTCTTGGTATTGAGAACATAGATAAGGTTATAAATATTGACCAGAGCCCAATAGGAAGAACTCCTCGGTCAAATCCCGCAACTTATACTGGAATATTCACGCCAATAAGGGAATTTTATGCAGAATTACCAGAATCTAGAGTAAGGGGTTTTAATAAAGGAAGATTCTCTTTTAATGTGATAGGCGGTAGATGTGAGGCATGTAGAGGAGAGGGTCTGAAAAAGATAGAAATGCATTTCCTTGCAGATGTATATATAACCTGTGAGGTATGTAAAGGGAAAAGGTTTAAAAAGGAAACACTTGAGGTTGAGTATAAGGGTAAGAACATTGCTGAGGTCCTTGATATGACAGTTCTGGAGGCAGTAGAGTTCTTTAGTAAAATTCCACAAGCGAAGAGGAAACTTGAATTATTAAGAGATGTGGGACTTGGTTATATAAAACTGGGTCAGCCAGCAACTACCCTTTCAGGTGGAGAGGCTCAGAGGATAAAACTTGCAAAGGAGCTGTCAAAGGTTGCAACCGGAGATACACTTTATCTTCTCGATGAACCCACCACAGGATTACACGCCTATGACATTCGCCTACTTCTTGAAGTCCTTGATCGTCTTGTAGGTAAGGGCAATACTGTGGTCGTTATAGAACATAACCTCGATGTAATAAAACATGCCGATTGGATTATCGATCTTGGTCCTGAGGGAGGGGAAGAAGGTGGAGAGATAGTTGCTACAGGTACACCAGAAGATGTTGCACAAGTACCACAATCCTATACAGGGCAATTCCTTAGAGAGGCACTGGGTATTGTGGGTTAGGTGTTGGGTTCTGAGTTCTGAGTACTGGGTTCTGAGTTGATACCACTAACTATTCCCATGCACATCCAGAAAAGTATTCCAAGCCCCATAACATAAATAGTATTATCTACTAAATTGTGAATAAGTAGTCCCGAAAAGGAACCAAATAATCCTACAAGTATCCATTCTTTTGAGCTACTATCTTTAATTCTTCTATATTTTTTTCGTATCCATTCTATTGTGGTTATGAATACAGTCATGAGTGCTAAAATTCCTATTATTCCAGCATCAACGAGGAAATTAAGATACATATTGTGTATATAATGAGGACCCCTTGTATGACCTGGCAGTGCGTATTTCTCAAAGAGCAGATAGAAGTTATGAATTCCAACACCTGTAAGAATTGAGTTATCCTTCAGCATTTTTATTCCTGCATGGAATACTATGATTCTGGAAAAATCGTTATCACAATTAAAAGTTTGCAAGAATCTCATTCTGAGTGGTTCAATTGACAAAACTATAACAATAAAGATAAATAAAATAATTACTGCAACGACTCGTTTCCTTATTAAAAGAAAGAATAAAAATAATGCGCTAACAAGGCCTATAGTTGGTCCTCTTCCAAATGTAAAGAAGAAAGTCAGTAGTCCTGCAGATACTGAAACACCAAAGAATATTCGATTCTCACCCTTAATGAAGAATGCAATTAGTATGGGTATGCTAAAGCCAAGAAGTGATGCCAGTATAAGAGTATTGTAACATATAGAAGCTATCCTTCCGTTTTTATTCATAGGGGCAACAATTGGGATGTCTTTTATTACAAACGAGAATTTAGTAAAATATTGAAATATTCCGATGATTGACACAGTTAATACAAGTATTCCAAGGACTTTTACCAAGCTCTCTAATCTTCTATTAGAGTTAAAAAGCCCCTTTGCGAGGAAATAGGCAAGTAGATAAGCTACGAAGGCAGTTCCTGCATAAAAACTATGAATTTTATCTACTGCGAATATCGAGGATAGTATTACTGCACCAAGAAGTGCAAACTGTGCTTTATCTAAAAAATTTAAGGAAAATGTCTTTCTGGAAAGTAGAAAAAAGACGAGAGAAAAGATTAATAATGGGATTACAATATATGCAGATATTGGAGTAAAAAAAAACGCTCCTAAAAGGAGATAAAACGCCACCCTATCAAATTTTTCGTTTCTCATTTAGATGGTATAATAATGGAAAAGAAAACGAAGTCAACTGAATTATGATTATTTTTTTCACTCATTTTAGGGTTGAATTGACCTAAAGACGGAAAAATTGTTGAGTGGTTGCTTCTTTGCTTGGATTAAGGAACAATGAGAAATTACAGGCTAAGTCGAGGCTCTGCACGGATGATAAGGTCTGATTTTATTCCTTTCTTAAATAGTCTGTATCCTAAAAAAGCTACCATAGCTCCGTTATCCATTGTAAATTCTTGATCTGGAACTACCCATTTAGCGTCCAGCTCACCCAAATGTTTTTTAAGAAGCCCATTAGCAGATACACCACCTGATACTGAAACACACCTTATTCCAGTTTCATCTATTGCTCTTTCTAATTTAAGAATAAGAGATTCAATTGCTACTCTCTGAAATGATGCAGCTATGTCCTGAATTCTTCTAATGCGTTCTTCCTGGCTTAACTTTTTGTATGCATATAGGACACTAGTTTTTAATCCTGAATATGAAAAGTTAAGCCCTTCTGGGTCTGGGACAGGAAAGTCAAAAGCATAAGCGCTGCCTTTCTTTGCCTGCACCTCTATTTCAGGACCTCCAGGATATCCAAGTCCAATTAGTTTTGAGACTTTATCAAAAGCCTCGCCACAAGCGTCATCAAGTGTGTGACCAAGAACCTCATATTCCCCTAACCCATTAACTTTAATAAGCTGGGTATGTCCACCTGATACCAATAGAGAAAGGAATGGTGGAGTGAACTCCTTATGTGTGATGAAAGGGGAGTAAATATGGGCCTCTAAATGGTTGATACCTATAATTGGAATATTATGTGAGTATGAAAGCCCTTTAGCAAAATTTAATCCTACAAGTAGACAGCAAAGTAGCCCCGGTCCATAAGTTACAGCTACTCCATCTATCTCGGGCAGGCCGCAATTTGTATCTTCTAAAATTTCGTTTATCATGGGAAGTAATCTTTGTGTATGTTCCCTTGATGCAATCTCGGGGACAACTCCTCCGAATTTAGTGTGAACTTCCTGAGAATATATTTTATTTATTAAGAGCTTTCCGTCTCTAAATAAGGCTACACCTGTTTCATCACAGGAGGTTTCAATTCCTAAGACAGTCACCTTTTGATTCTAATTCTATCCGGGATAACACGGATGAGTTTATTTTCTAAAGTAATAGTTGTTATATTACCTACAGGGATAGAATCCGGGAATAAATAATTTATATCTTTTATAATACTCTTTGGACCCTTTATTGTAACTTTTTCTGGGTCGCTTTTTATTCCTTTAATTAATATTATTATCACTTTCTTTTCTATTATAGAATCCAGACGTATTGTGATACTATCGGGATCGATGATTTCAAAATCTTTTACTCTAAGATATGCTGGAAATTTAAGGTCATTTTCTTCAAGGTAGATGGTTTGGAATCCGGGACTACATTTTGGAACCTTTATTATTGGTGTAACTCTCTGTAGTAACCGTTGAAGCCTGATCTTTCCTGTTACCTTCAATGTTATTGAATCTGGAGAAGCATTTGTCATAATTAAACTTTCTGTAGTTTTGATTTTTACAGGGTATTTTATACGGTTTGTAATAATCGCATCTGTCTTAGTATAAAACCAGAATGCTATCCCCATTATTAGAGCAATAAGTATGGGAGCAATATTTTTCCTGATGTTATAAATTTGTATCTTTAACGCCATCTAAAATTAAAGAACCTTTCCCTTTTTTAATCTCCCCTATTTCAATTCCCAGATCGCATTTTTCAGCAATTACAATCATTCCAATACCCATATTGAAAACGGTAAACATTTCCTTTTCAGGAATTTTTCCTGCCCGAGCTATGAATTTAAATTCAGGAGGGACTTCCCATCTTTTTGTATCTATATAACATATGAGATCTTCTGGCATAATTCTAGGAATATTATTATAAAATCCTCCTCCAGTGATATGTACAAGCCCCGAAATAGAATCAATTTGAGGATATATTTTTTTATAATAAGACCGATGAGGCTTTAGTAGTATTTCTCCAAGGGCACACTGTAGTTCAGGAATATAACTGTCAAGAGAAATGTTTAATTCATCAAAAATAACTCTTCTTATTAATGAGTAACCATTGGTATGAAATCCTGATGATGGCAAGCCATACACTTTTTGTCCTTCCTTTATTCTTTTGCCATTGATTATCTTATTTTTTTCTACAATACCTGTTATCTCTGCTGCAAAATCAAATATCTCATCACTATAAATATCTGGCATTTCAGCGGTTTCCCCACCAATAAGGGCGCAATCATTTTCTTTGCATGCATTAGTCATCCCTTTGATAATGGAGGTTATGGTTTCTTTTTTTAATTTACCACAAGCGAAATAATCTAGTATATAGAGAGGTTTTGCTCCCATTGTGAGAATATCGTTGACACAATGATTGACTAAGTCCTCTCCCAACCCTTCATATCTGCCTGCTTTTATTGCTATTAAGACCTTTGTACCTACACTATCAATACTGGATACAAGAACTGGTTTTTTGTATCCATCGGGTATTTGATATGCCGCACCAAAATATCCAGTTTCCGTAAGTACAAACTTATTGTATGTTTCTTTGATTTTCGATTTGAATCCAGCCAGAGCCTTTTCTGCTTCGTTTATATTAACTCCGGCATCCTTGTAAAGCATTTAAAGTTTTTCTTTTGCCTTTTTAAGGTACCTCTTAGCACCCTCATGGTTGGGATTAGCATCTAAAATCTTTTGGAAATAGTTAGCTGCCTCCCTATAATTACCCTGTACATATTCTTTAATTCCCGCTTTGTAGAAATTCTCTATCTGTGCTGCAGAGAGAGTGGGTTTCTTTTTCGCTGGTGCTGGTTTCTTTTTCGGTTTTGGTTTTGTAAGACTAGCTAAACGGCTTCTTAATTCCTGTATATGAGCTTCTACCTCACTACTTGGCTCCCAGTATAAAACTTCCTGCCATAATGCTATTGCCTTCCTAAGATTTACCGCTTCCAGAGATCTTGCCTGTTCTTTTAAACTTCTAACCTCTTCTTGAATTGTTTTTTCAACTAACTGAAGTCCCTCCCTTGCCTTCTCATTCTCTGGATATAATTGAAGAGCAGCATTTAGTTTTGATCGTGCTTCTTTGTATTTTTTGTTTTTGTAATCTTCTAAAGCCTTTTGTGTTAACTCTAATGATGATAACATATCAGGTGTAAGTTTTTTCTGTAGCTTTACTGTAAAGTTTAACACTTGTCCAGGTCTTATGGGTATCTTTGCTTGTTTCATTTTATAATCAGGCGAACTCAAAGTAAAGAGATATGTTCCAGGATTTAGTGTCAAAGTCTTCTTCCCTGTTGAGGAAATATACACTGTTATTGGTTTTCCATCCCCATAGATAAGTTTTCCAGCGATTGGTTTATCAGAGTTCAGATCCAGGAGGTTGATATTAACCATTCCGGATTTAGGAGCCTCAAATGAGTAAGTTTTGAATGAGAAACTTGCATTAATCCTTGGAGTAAGGTTTGAACCTTCCTCGGATGCAAGCTGTTCTAATTTGATGAATCCTAAAGTTCCTTTAAATAGCCCATATTCATATTGAATTCCAAGATTAGCATCACGACCATCTGTTTCAATGACAATAGATGGTCCGTGTGGTATTGTGTATTTAAGACCACCAAAAAACCCAACAGTGAATATCTCATTTTTCTCATCAAAGAATACATCAAGATTCAAGAGATGACTTCGAGGTCCATAGCCGATGAATCTACCACGTCCTAATCCCATGGTCATTTCGAAATTTTCACTAAATTTTCTGGTAGCAACGAGATAAGCTGAGAAAACCTCTGGAGGTCTAGGATCATACCCTTCATCTGCATAAGTATTCTGAGTATCACCTTCTGCATGACCAATTGGAGAGATATATTGCCTGTAAGTAATATTGTCTATACCAAAAGAAAGGCTGGGAATCATGCCATTCTGTTCTAACAATAAATAGGATAAATCAAGGCTAAAGTTAGACGTACTATACCAGTTGAGAAGTATATTAAATCTATTTAAAGCAAACTCAAGTCCTGAGTTTACATCAGTAGACACTTCATTTTCAGAACCCGTAGGAAAGCTTCCATTTAGGTTTATAAATAGCCCTTTTGACAAGTGGGCACTTGGTATATCAATATATGATTCTCTTCTAGCAGTTTGTGAATCGAGAGTAATTGTAATCAAAAATATTAAAATTATGCTAATATTTCGAAATTTTTTCATTTATAACCTCCCTCTTTTAAGTATAATAAAAATTATACAGCAATTTGTCAAGTATTTTAAATAAAATAAAATAAACCACTGAGAATACAGAGATTGCTAAGAGTACACAGAGATAGGAAATTGTTATGTATTTTTTATTAAGAAACCTATGAATAGATTTGAGAGACATTTAGAATCTAAAAAATAAATTTTTATTTATAAATAATAATGATGATTTATTAAATTATAGTTTTATCCTCTGTGTTCTCTGCTTGCCCCGTAAGGAGAAAACGACTGTACCGAGGTGACTCTGTGACATAATTGGGAGGGATGTTAGTGGGGACTCTTAAATGTCAAAGATTACGGTAGCTTCCCAGTTGTCATTAACCTTTTTGACACTTAACATGTGGTAAGTTACTGCTTTGATTTCCGTTGCCTCTTTAAGCTCATCTAGATTATATAACCTTCCTTTTAATTCTATTATATAATCATTATTATCTATACTCGCTCTACAATCAGATACTGCGAATTTTTGATGTTCGAATAAGTACAGGACCTCCTCCAGAATCCTGACCATGGCTATATCCGGTTCATCTTCATGGATTTTAAATTCCTTTTCTTCATCCCTATCGATCTTCATTTGACCACTCATTAAATCTGAGAGTGCTAGCACAGCTTTCTTTATCACAGAATTTAGAGAGTTCCCCCTAACTCTTATTCCAATATCTGCAGTATGATCTATTATTTCGTAATCATTAGTGAAAGACATTGTGTATGAACCTTGTGCTTTCATACCACAATTGCTTCAAATGGTATGATAATGGCATTCTCTTTGAAAGGATTTCATAGGGTATACCCTTCAGGATTCTGGTGGCAAGATATCTTGTGCGGAGATAATGTGTATTGTCCGTTATTATAAAAACCCTATCAAACTTATTAATAAATTTTTTTGAATTTATTAAATTATCATAGGTAGTTTTAGATTGATCCTCAATAATTCCTTTTAGTTTGGTATTTCTCCTCATCCATTCTACTTCACTTTTAGTGCCTGAGAATATTACCTTAATTCCCTTCCTACCTTTTAGAATGGATTCTGCATAACGAAGTCTTTCATTCATAAATTCTTTTTTAGTTGAACCAAGTATTATTACAGCGAATTTATCCATTTACCATCGCTCAATAATTCTGCTTTTTAGTGAAGGTTCCTTATTCCCTATCCTGTATGCAGATAAGACCATATCTTTAATGATTTTATATGTTCTTTTCGTGTAGATAAGCGCTACCGTTTCTTCTTTTTTTACTTCATCTCCTTCTTTTTTAAGGAGTTTTATCCCAGCTTTTGGGTCTACCTTTTCATCCCTTTTCTCTCTACCTGCACCAGCATATAGTGAGGCAATGCCAATTTTATAAGCATCAATAAATTCAATTATTCCATCATTTTTACTCTTTACTTCATACGGATTGGAATGGGTCTTGAGTTTAGATAGATCACCGCCATGAAGTTTTACCATCTTACGAAATCGCTCGTATGCTCTAACACTTTTTAGGATAGCTGATGCATCATTGGTAACTCTTGCGATTTTGCACATCTCTTCTACCAGGGCCAGGGTTACTTCTACTGTATCTTCGATAAAATTACCTTTTAGAATCTCAATTGCTTCAAAAACCTCGACAGCATTCCCTACATTTCTTCCTAATGGTGATGATTGATCAGTGAATACAATTTTGATTTTTGTGCCAAGTGCTTCTCCTACTTTTTTCATCCATTCTCCTAACCTTTTAGCTGATTCGATGTCTTTCATAAATGCACCTTTTCCAACTTTTAAGTCTATTACTAACCCATCAAGGTCTTCTGATAGTTTTTTAGAAAGTATACTTGATGTGATTAATGGAATTGATTCCACAGTAGCTGTTACATCCCGAAGAGCATATAGCTCTCTATCGACTGGAGCTATATCATCTGTTTGTGAGATTATAGAACATCCTACATCTATCAATATTTTCTTAAATTCATCGAACTGGATGTTTGCTCTATAACCTGGTATTGACTCAAGTTTATCGACTGTTCCCCCGGTATGCCCCAATCCTTTGCCGGAAATCATGGGGACTGTTATTCCCATTTCTGCTGCGAGAGGAGCAAGGATGAGGCTAATTTTATCTCCTACTCCACCTGTTGAATGTTTGTCTACTTTACAACCAGAGATATCCGCTAAATCAAATGATACACCTGTCTCAATCATTAAAGAGGTTAAATCAGTTGTCTCCTGTAGGTCCATTCCCTTATAATAAATAGCCATTAAAAGTGCACTAATCTGATAATCTGGTATCTCTCCTTTTCTTACTCCCGAAACAAATCTTTCTATTTCAGACCTTGTGAGGCACTTGCCATCTCTTTTCTTCCTTATTATTTCAACCATGCCTAATTTATTTACATCCTACCAACAGGCATTATATATAAAGGAGATTCTTCTTCTGGCATATTCATAATCCTCTTTATCTCATCATCATAGAAAGCTCCAACAACTACTGTGCCAAGACCTAAAGATATTGCCTGCAGTGAAACATTTTGGCCAGCATGACCAACTTCCATATGAACATATCTGATTCCTCTTTCTCCATACTTCCTTGTGGTTCGCTCATAAACCGCCGAGAATACGATGACTATCGCTCCATTTTCTACACATGATTGACTTAAAGCAGCATTACATATCTCTTTTCTTTTATCTCCATCCTTAATTAGTTGAAGTTCATGCTCGTGAGGTCTATACTTATAAATTCCTGGTGGAAGTTTATCAACATTACCAACCACAACATAGACCTCAAGAGGATAGAGGGCACCGGCCGAAGGAGCAGTTCTGAGACCTCTCTTATCTGTAATCCCCGAAGCTGCCCACAGAAGTTGTGACACCTCTTTAATTGTTAAAGGTTCATCCTTATATCTTCTTATTGATCTTCTTTTCAGTATAGCCTTTTCAACAGAGAAAGGACTATCATATACCGGTTCAGGTAGTTTTATTCTTGTTTCTTTCAGATTAGCTGACCCCATCTTGGATGTTCCTGTAGGAGTTAAGGATACTGTGACCGTAAGTAATATAATTAATACTATTATTATTTGGAATAATTTTTTCATTTATTACCTCCTGAT
>SOIB01000151.1 GCA_004377355.1 Candidatus Stahliibacteriota bacterium
ATATGAAAAAAATTGATTTAAAGAAAGAACTCAAATACCTATATAAGCCTTCTGCTAAGGAAGTATCGATTGTTGATGTACCTCCAATGAACCATTTGATGATAGATGGAAAAGGCGACCCAAATACGGCAGAGGAAGCCAAAGAGGCAATAGAAGCCTTATATCCGCTAGCTTACGCTATTAAATTTATAATCAGGAAAGAATTGGAAATAAACTACGGTTACTGCCAGTATATCTCAGGTAAATAATAGCGCTTTTCAACCCTGACAGCTTATACGCGGGTCAATATCTAAAACCTAAAAGGTCTACGTATTTTGCCAAAGGATAACGTAGCTCTTGATTATTTCTATAATATAGGTTAAATGAAGATATTAAACTACAGGAGAAAAATGCAATATAATCAAAAAAAACAAAAATAAGAAAGGAGGAGTTTTATATGAGATTTTTAACCCGAACCATCTTTAATCTCGCTATACTGATTATTGGTATCTTTATGGTTGCAAGGTATGCAGGTACATCACTTCCCCCTCTACTTAGTGGCATAGCTTTTATCCTTATTGGATTGGAACTGCTAATGAAAAGATAGAGATACCTATAAATAACTTGACTTTTTATTAAATTTCAAATATAATTTTTTGATTCTAAAAATAAGTTTGGGTGGATATAACGCAAAAATGTGAAGATGTTCAAATTGGTTCGAAGCTTAATAAGTTAATTAAAATTAGCTATCATAAAGAAATTTTTCCCAAACAAGGGAGTTTGTAATATAGAGTTAAAGAAGCAAAAAGCTTTACTTATTCTCGAAGATAATTCAATTTTTTCTGGTTATTCCTTTGGTTCTAAAAAAACGGTGAGTGGAGAGGTTGTTTTTAATACAGGAATGGTTGGATATCCAGAAAGTTTGACCGACTCATCCTACAGAGGACAAATCCTAACTTTAACATACCCTTTAATAGGAAATTATGGCGTTCCTGGTAAAGATGAAGAAGATAACCTATTGAAATATTTTGAATCAGATAAAATACAAGTACAGGGTTTAATAGTTACAAATTATTCTGAAAACTATTCACATTGGAATGCTAAAAAGTCTTTATCTGAATGGATGAGAGAATATAGTATTCCCGGAATATATGGTATAGATACAAGAAAGTTGACTAAAAAATTAAGAGAGAAAGGAACGATGCTTGGAAAAATTATTTATAATAAAGAAAATATTAAATTTGAGGATCCAAATAAAAGAAACCTGGTTGCAGAAGTTAGTATTAATGAACCTTTGGAATATAAGAGAGGGTTGAGGCGAGTTATAGTTATAGACTGTGGTGTGAAGAATAATATTATCAGGGCTTTTTTAAAGAGAGATATAACAGTTATACGATGTCCCTGGGATTATAATTTCTTAGATGAAAAAGCAGATGGAATTATTATTTCAAATGGACCAGGAGACCCTAAAAAGTGTAAAGTAACTATAGAGAATATTAGGAAAACCCTATCGAAAACCATACCAATTCTTGGTATCTGTCTCGGTTCTCAAATATTAGGACTCGCTGCTGGTGCTGATACCTATAAATTAAAGTATGGACACAGGAGTCAAAATCAACCATGTGTAGAAGTGGGAACTAAAAGATGCTATATTACTACACAAAATCATGGGTATTCTGTTGATTCTGATACATTGCCAGTTGACTGGCGGGAGTGGTTTTATAACAATAATGATAAAACAAACGAAGGTATAATTCATATATCAAAACCATTTTTTGGAACACAATTTCATCCTGAGGCTTCCCCTGGGCCAGATGATACTGAATTTCTGTTTGATATGTTTGTGAGAGCTATGGAATGATTAAGAAAGTTAATAAAGTTTTAATTTTAGGCTCGGGTGCAATAAGGATTGGGCAGGCGGGTGAATTTGACTATTCTGGTAGCCAGGCAATTAAAGCGTTAAAAGAGGAAGGAATTAAAACAGTTCTGGTCAATCCAAATATTGCTACAATTCAAACATCTGAATATTTAGCTGATAAAGTATACTTTTTGCCTCTTGATGCTTACTTCGTCAGTAAAGTTATTGAAAAGGAGAGACCAGATGGCGTATTACTTGGTTTTGGGGGCCAAACAGCGTTAAATGTTGGAGCTCTCTTAGCTCGTAAGGGTATCTTTAAGAAATTTAAAGTGAATGTCCTGGGAACACCTGTTAAAGCCATTATGAATACAGAAGATAGAGAGTTATTTGTTAGAAAAATAAAAGAAATCAATCTCAAGGTTCCAGAAAGTAAAGCTGTAACTAAAGTAGAAGAAGCAGTGAGGGTGGCAGAAAAAATTGGTTACCCTGTGATGTGCAGGATAGCATATGCTTTAGGCGGTTTAGGCTCTGGTGTAGCCCACAACAAAGAACAATTAGTCAAGATAACAAGAAAAGCGTTTTCTTTTTCAAAGCAAATATTGATAGAAGAATATCTTGAGGGTTGGAAGGAAATTGAGTACGAGGTTGTTAGGGACCCTCATGATAACTGTATTGTTATCTGTTCCATGGAGAACGTAGACCCTATGGGGATTCATACAGGGGAGAGTATAGTGGTTGCACCGGTGCAAACATTAACTGCTTCTGAGAATTTTAAATTAAGAGCATTATCTATAAAGGTGATAAGGCACCTTGGAATTGTTGGTGAATGTAATATACAGTTCGCACTTGAACCACAGTCAGAAGATTATAGAATAATTGAGGTGAATGCTCGATTAAGCAGGAGCTCTGCCTTGGCTTCTAAAGCAACTGGCTACCCATTAGCTTTTATTGCAACCAAATTAGCTTTAGGATATAGTTT
>SOIB01000111.1 GCA_004377355.1 Candidatus Stahliibacteriota bacterium
ATTTTATAAAATCAGAAAGAGTGAAACTGAGAGCGCGAATGGCAATTTCCTTTGCTTCCGAAATTGACCATGGCTTTATCTAATGAAGGATCGACGACCACTTGAAACCTCTAAAATTGTTCTTTGCGAGCTTTGCGAGATGTTTATAAAATAACTTATTTTCTTTGCGGTCTTTGCGAGAAACTAAGAGGGTGGCATGGAGCGAAGTGACTTTCTCTGTGGCAAAACTAAGACTTGCAATATAATGTAAAAAATTTATAATAATATTATATGACAATAGAGAGTTACAGTTTCGGATCGATAAAGATTGATGGGATAATTTATAAAAAGGATGTAATAATATTTCCAGAAAGGGTTTTTTCTCCCTGGTGGAGGGAGTCTGGTCACAGTTTATCAATTAACGATTTAAAGGAAGTTATAGAGTATAAACCTGATTTAATTATAATAGGAACTGGCGCACTTGGAGCTGTGAGTATCCCAAATTCCACATTAGAATTTCTCAGGATAAATGAAATAAGAGTTAAAATTCTCCAGACAAAAGATGCAGTAAGCATATTCAATCAAGAAATGGAAAAAAGACAGAATGTAGTTGCTTGTTTGCACCTTACCTGCTAGGGTCTCATATAATTATCAATTTCGCTTGACAAAATTTTTAATATTCTCTTGACAACGTAATCCTTATATAATATATTATATTGTATTTAAAGGAATATAATTATGGGATTTCCTAAAGGTCTATTATTACTAAAAAATGCGGGAATTCAATATGTGCATTTTGACAATATTTTGAATCAAGCAAAAAAAGCTCGTGATGGTCATCTCACTGGATATGTTAAGATTAGATATCCTGAATGCGTTGAATACATATTCTTCAATGATGGTAATACAGTCAGTGCTGCATGTAGAAAAGAAAATACATATAAGGAACACCCCATAGAAAAGGTTATAAAAAAGGCAAAAAATTCTCCTCATGGAACAGTTAATATACATCAAATAGATAGTAATCTTCTACACATGATACTATCCTTATTCAAGGAGAAGCCATTATTTGCTAATAAGAGTGCAGAAGAGCTTGATATGGAATTCTTTTTCAAAAAACTTGGGGACCTCAGCTTTGGAGGTTTCCTCGCTCTTAAAAAGGGAGCAAACTATTCTTTTGTTATGTTTCGTGAAGGCAAACCAGACCTGATTTATCCAACAAACAAAAACAAACAAAAAATTGACCTTAATACACTTATCGAATTACTACAAAAGGAAGGAGGAACTCTGGTAAGTGGATATAAGGGCAAGGACTTAGAAAAACAGGCAAACCCAGCTCTTATCGAACTATATCTAAAATTCATAAACTCAATGATAAAATCATTTTCAGAGATTGTAGGTCCATCAATTATAAGAAAGACACTTATTCCCTCCCATGAAAATGCGACTAAACAATCAGGTTTATTAAATAATTTTAAAATATCAGAAGATCTTACAATTCATTATAATCCATTTATAGCAACAGATAAGGAAATAACAAAAGGTTTTGCCATTTGGATTGACCAATTTTCCGATTCAATATTTGTGATCCTTGGAAGAAGAACAGATGAAATAATACATAATTGTATAAAAGATTATCGCTTTGCATTGAAAAGTTCGAAATTTTTTGAATATTCTAAACTCTCCAGGCTGGACATTTAACAGGAAGTGATAGGACTTGCTGTATTTCACAGCCACTCCAATTGGTAATCTTGAAGATATAACCTATAGAGCCATAAGGATTATGAAAGAGACTGATTATATCATCTGTGAAGATACTAGAAAAACGGTAATACTCCTTAATAAATATAGAATAAAAAAACCCATGAAACCATATAACGATTATAATAAAAAAAAGCAAGCTGAATGGATAATAGAACAATTAAAGAAGGGAATGGATATTGTATTTGTATCCTCTTCTGGTAGCCCTCTTATTTCTGACCCAGGGTTCTATCTTGTAAAACGCTTAATTCAAGAAGGTCTACCTTTCACCAGTCTTCCTGGACCATCTGCTGTTATAAATTCTCTTATTCTTTCTGGTCTACCACCAGACCGATTCGTTTTTGAAGGTTTCCTTCCTAAAAAGAAGGGTAAGCGGCATAAATTACTAAAAGATCTCTCATGCGAGAAAAGGACTGTAATTATATATGAATCACCTAAACGGATAAAAAGATTGATTAATGAATTGGAAGAATTCTTACCGGATCGTGAGATATCGATAGTAAAGGAGATGACAAAGATCCATCAAAGAGTATTGATAGGTAAACCGAAAGAGTTAATGGAAAATCTTCATTCAGAAAAAGGTGAATTTGTGGTTATTATTGGAGGAAAGGATTGGACAGGAATAGAATAGTCGAAAAGGGACGAATTCTCTTACTTCCTTTGGTAAAAATGCTATCTAGAGTACCACCAAATATTCTTACATTTTCGGGATTATTGATTGTTTTATTATCCTCATTTTTTATCGCTTTTGGAAAATTTCGAATTGGAGGATTTATATTAATAGGAGGTACAATACTGGATGCAGTAGACGGAGAAATAGCAAGAAGTACAGGAAAGGCTACAAAGTTTGGAGCATTCATCGACTCCACACTTGACAGATATGGAGATTTCTTTATATTCATTTCTATAGCAATTGCAGGGAGGGAATCAATACTTGCTCTCCTAAGTATTCTAGCACTTCTTGGAGCCTATATAACGAGTTATACAAGAGCAAAAGCAGATTCTCTCGATGTAATCATTAAAGAAGGACATTTTACCAGGTTTGAGCGGATTTTAATAATAATTACTGGATTACTTATGGGTAAAAATTTTATTGTTTATTTTATGATTATACTTGCATTAGGAACCAATATAACAGCTATCCATAGGATAGTTCTAGCTTATAAAAGAATGAAAGACGGAGGTAATTAATGAATGATAAAATTAGAGTTGCAATTGTAGGTGTGGGTAATTGCGCATCCTCGCTAGTACAGGGAGTTTATTACTACAGAAATGCAGACCCAAATGAGAATATACCAGGACTCATGCATGTAGATCTGGGTGGTTATCATATTAGAGACATACAATTTGTAGCTGCTTTTGATATAAACAAGACAAAAGTTGGTAAGGACCTTTCTGAAGCTATCTTGGCTTATCCAAATAATACATACAAATTTACGGATGTTCCAAAGTCAGGAATTAAAGTTGATAGAGGGATGACCCATGACGGAATCGGAAAATATTTGAAAGATATAATTAAAAAGGCTCCTGGACCAACAGCAGATGTAGTTGGAATACTTAAAAACACAAAGACGGATATTATGGTCAGTTTTCTTCCTGTTGGTAGCGAAGAAGCCACAAAATGGTATGTTGAACAGGCACTCCAAGCAAAGGTCGGTTTCATAAATGCAATACCCGTATTTATAGCATCTTCAAAATATTGGGATGACCGATTTGTAAAGAATGGCCTTCCGATAATTGGAGATGATATTAAATCACAGGTCGGTGCGACTATAATACATCGGGTTCTTACTCAGTTATTTAATGATAGAGGTGTCCGTCTAAAGAGGACATCACAATTAAACGTCGGAGGAAATACCGATTTTCTGAATATGCTTGAGCGAGAAAGACTTAAATCAAAGGAGATATCAAAAACTCAGGCAGTTACATCCCTCTTGCCCTTTGATATAGGAAAGGAAAATATCCATATAGGTCCATCTGATTATATTGAGTGGCTTACTGATAGAAAATGGGCATATCTGAGGATGGAAGGGCAGACTTTTGGAGATGTTCCACTTAATATTGAATTAAAACTTGAAGTCTGGGATTCTCCAAACTCTGCAGGGGTTATGATTGACGCAATCAGGTTTATGAAACTGGCTCTTAATAATAATTTAGTTGGACCATTAATTGAGCCTTCATCATATTTAATGAAGTCTCCTCCAATTCAGTATCCAGACTCAATAGCAAAACAAAAGACCGAAGAGTTCATTAAAAAATACTGTAAAAAAAATAAGAAAGGTAAGGACAAAGATAACACGAAAGTTGAATAACAAACCGGGTATATTTATAACGTTTGAAGGAGTAGAGGGCTCTGGAAAATCTGTACAAACGAACTTCTTATATAATGAGTTGCACAAAAAGGGTTATAATGTATATCTCACCAGAGAACCCGGTGGAACTGATGCTGGTAAAGGAATAAGAGACATTCTTCTAAATACAGTAAATGAAATAAACTCTTATACAGAACTCTTTCTATATCTTGCAGATAGATCACAGCATATTGTTGAAGTTATAAAGCCATACCTACTTCAGGGGGCAATTGTAATATCTGATAGATTTTTTGACTCAACTATAGCCTATCAAAAAGCCGGCAGAAGGATCCCCAAGGAAGAAATAGAAGAAATAACGGATTTTAAAATATTCAAAGAATTGGAACCAGACCTTACCTTTCTCCTAGATCTTGCTCCAGAGTTCGCACAAGAAAGGGTAGAAAATCCTGATAGAATAGAAAGAGAAAATATTGAATTCCATACAAGAGTAAGAAATGAATATATAGAACTTGCGCGTATGAATCCTGAAAGAATATTTGTTATTGATGCTCTTGATTCAATAGAAAATATAAGCAATATTATAAAGAGAACAACATTAGACCTAATTAAGGAGGTCAATTATGAGTAGAAAAAAACAAATTCTATTAATCTTTCTCGTAATTTTCTCAATGGGTGGGTTCATTTATTCATCGGTGAATGTATTCACTGCAATGAAGACTATAGATCAGGTTATGCGATTGGTTCGGGACTTCTATGTAAATCCTGTTGATGTGGATAAACTTCTAGACTTTGCAATAGAGGCAATAGCAAACAGTCTTGATGTTCACACTACATATCTAGAAGAGTCTGATTATGAGAATCTTATAATACAAACCAAAGGAGAATTTGGAGGACTTGGCATAAGAATATCCAAAAGAGGAGATTATATAACCATTATAGCTCCTATTGAAGATACTCCCGCCTATAGAGCCGGGTTACTTCAGGGAGATAAAATTACAGCAATTGAGGGAATTTCAACCAAGGATATGAATTTAAATAAGGCTGTTTCTATGATGCGTGGGAACCCTGGAACTAAGGTTACTATAACAATTTCTCGTGAGGGTTTAGATGACCCAAGCGATTTCACAATAACAAGGGATATAATAAAGATTAAAACTGTCCCCTATGCGGGTGTTGTTGATGAAGAAATTGGATATATTCGCCTTAATTCCTTTAGTAAGACCACTACATCAGAAATGAAGAATGCTCTTGATTCCCTCATCTACATAGGAGTAACGAAATTCATTCTTGACCTTCGGAGTAATCCTGGTGGAATACTTTCCGAAGCAATTGATATTGCCTCCTTATTCATTAATAAAGGTAAGGAAATTGTCTATACAGAGGGTAAAGCAGTTCATGAATCATATAACTCTACTGATGGCTCATACGGAAAATTTCCATTAGTAGTTTTGGTAGATGAATTTAGTGCAAGTGGTTCAGAAATAGTAGCTGGAGCTATTCAAGACTGGGACAGAGGACTCTTACTGGGAATGAGAACATTTGGAAAGGGTTCTGTCCAGCGTGCTTATCCCCTTCACAATGGTAAAGCTTTAAAACTTACAATAGCAAGGTACCATACGCCTTCAGGGAGATGTATAGATAGAGAACTTATAAATGATACAACAGCTATATACCATACAAGGGGTGAATTGCATCGAGAGGTTAAAGGTGGAGGTGGAATAATCCCGGACTCAATTCTTATTTATAAGTCAACGGATCTATTTACGAAGATACGTAGTAGAGGTATTGCGTTCGACTTTATAGTGAGCTACGCATCAAAATACCCTGAGGTAGACCATGTTACACCTTCAATGATAGAAGAATTTAAAGAAAAAGTCATGGAAAAAGAAATTGAATTTACTGAAGAAGAGTGGGATAGTTCCCTTTACTATATAAAAAGAGACCTCTCATTGTCACTTGCCTACAATAAATGGGGGACTAAAGGAAGGTATCAGGTTCTTATACCAAAGGATGAACATATTCAAACATCTATTGCAATTCTTAAAAAAGTAAAAGTCCCTTCCGACTTATATGCATATCTCTTGTGAATAAAAGCACTGTCAGTTTCTATATTGAAACCCTTGGATGCCCTAGGAATGATTCTGATAGTGAAGCAATTATCAACTTTCTAAAATGTGCTAACTTAAAGCAAGTTAACTCTCCTGAAGAAGCCTCTCATATCATAATCAATGGCTGTGCTTTTATAGAAAAGGCTGTATCGGAATCTATTGATAGAATTTTAATTCTTTCCAAGAGAAATCCCAAATCAACCTTATTAGTTGTTGGATGCCTTGCTGAAAGGTATAAAAAGGATTTAAAAAAATCTCTTCCAGAGGTAGATTTATTGGTTGGAACAGGCTCTATAGATAAGATTGAAGTCGCTATTCGAGAAAATAAATCAATTCTCTCTGTAAATAAGGGATTCATCGGTAAAAATATCTATAAGGAACACCATACAACTCCTCATCACTACAGATATATCAAGGTTCAGGAAGGGTGTAACTACGAATGTAGTTTCTGCATTATCCCTAAATTAAAAGGAGAGCTTCATTCAAAACCGCTTGGTGATATTGAGGAAGAAATAAGGAATCTACCAAAGGAAGTTAGAGAAATAATACTAGTTGGTCAGGATACCTCATCCTGGGGACAGGATATTTATGGTAAACCATCGCTTGATTATCTCTTGAATGAAATTTCTCCTCTATTCCCGCATTGGATAAGAATTCTTTATCTTCATCCACTCACAATCAGCGAATCCCTGCTCAGAACAATAGCCTCTCAATCAAATCTACTCAATTACTTAGATATTCCATTACAGCATATCTCAAGTAGAGTTCTTAATTCAATGAAACGTGAATATGATAAAAAATTTATAGAAAAACTTCTAAGCAAAATCCAAAATATTGATAATTTCACCCTTAGAACTTCATTTATTGTTGGTTTTCCAGAGGAAACTGAGGAAGACTTCAATGAACTTTATGATTTTGTTAGAGACTCAAAATTTGATCGAGTGGGATTATTTACTTATTCACATGAAGAAGGAACAGACGCATATTCTTTAAAAGAACTGAATAAAGAAATCACCAGGAGAAGATTCAAAAGATTATTCACTCTTATTCAACAAAAAATGACTAAAAGCAATAAGGAAATAGTAGGAAAGAAGATAAAAGTGCTTATAGATGGTATGGAAGGTGATGAATATCATGGGAGAACAATGAGCGATGCTCCAGATATAGACCAGATTATATGGATTAGAGGAAATAGAAATACAAAAGTAGGTGATTTATGTACAGTTAAGATAACCGATTCTCTTGAAAGTGAGCTTATGGGGGAATTGTTATGAACTGGAGATTCAGAAGCAAAAAAGAAATAAGTAAACACGATCCAGATATGATTATAGACCATCTTCTCAATCTCCGTGGAATTACACATAAGGAATCCTTCCTCAATCCAAACCCTCATCACCTCCATGATCCATACAAGCTTAAGAATATCAAAGAAGCATCAATACGCATCATCTCTGCAATAAAAAACCGTGAAAAAATCATGATATATGGAGATTATGATGCAGATGGAATATCAGCAGTTTCTTTACTCTATATTGTTCTAAAGAAATTAAATGCTGATGTGGGTTTTTACCTACCCAGTCGAATGGAAGAAGGATATGGCCTGAATGAAGATGCAATAAAACAAATAAAAAATGGTGGCACTGATTTAATTATAACGGTTGATTGTGGAATAAACGACTTGAGTGAAATTAGTCTAGTGAAAAAGCTCGGAATGGATATTATAGTAACAGACCACCACACACCTGAGGTGGAAAATCCATATGAGTTTGTTATAAATCCAAAACTCTCTTGCGATTATCCTTACCCTGATTTGGCTGGTGTTGGTGTTGCATTCAAACTCTGTGAAGGTATAGAAAAGATATCAGACCTTTCCAGAAATTTCCTTTTGTGGAATCTTGACCTTGTTGCTCTGGGGACTGTTGCAGATGTTATGCCATTAACAGGAGAAAACAGAGTTATAACATCACTGGGTCTTAAGATAATGAATGAAAGGAGGAGACCAGGCATAAATGCAACTCTTAACACCGCTGGACAAAAAGGTGAAATTAAGGCACATCATATAGGTTTTATTATTGGACCCAGGATAAACGCTCTGGGTAGGCTTGACGAAGCTTTAGAAGCCGTAGAAATCCTTATTACATATAACAATAAAAAAGTCAAAAAACTTGCACAAACGCTTGAAAATTACAATAAAAAGAGAAAACAAATACAGAAACAAATTCTTCAGGAAGCACTTCAACACATTCAAACGAAAGATATTCCAGCTAACAAAAGTGGTATTGTCTTATCAGCCATCAATTGGCATGAGGGCGTTATTGGAATTGTATCTTCAAAGATAGCTGAAAAATTTAATCAGCCTACCATACTTATATCTGAAAATGATGATGTATGTAAGGGTTCTGGAAGGAGTATTCCAGGATTTGACCTTATAGAGACAATCGAAGAATGTCGTGAATTCTTGGAAGATTTTGGAGGTCACCCTATGGCTTGCGGTATAAAGATAAAAAAGGGAAACATTGAAGACTTCACAAGCTTTTATAATAAGATTGTTAAATCAAAGCTTAAGAAAAAAAATTTAGAAAAAAGATTATCAGTAGATTGCCCACTCTCAATTCACGCAATAAGTGAAGAATTAATAAGAAGAATAAACAAAATGGCTCCCTTTGGGATTGGGAACCCAGAACCAACCTTCGCCACATTAAATATTGAACTTTTAGGCGACCCTACAATAGTGGGTAATAACCATCTACGTTTTACAGTAAGAGACGGGAATAAACATATACCTGCGATAGCCTTCGGTCAGGGTGAAAAAGAGGAGTTACTACGAAGAAAATCGAGAGTAGATATTGCCTACGCCCCTATTATTGATAATTGGAGTGGAAA
>SOIB01000040.1 GCA_004377355.1 Candidatus Stahliibacteriota bacterium
TTGTTGATAAGTATGGAAGTAAAAGAGAGAATTTATTGCAGATTCTACATGATATCCAAAATCAAAATCCAAGGAATTATATTAATAAAGAGAGCATTGGTGCGTTAAGTAAGGAAATGAACATACCTGTATCTCAAATTACGGGGACGGCTTCTTTTTATAGTATGTTCAGTTTTATCCCACGTGGCAAATATGTAATCAAAGTTTGTGAAAGCCCCCCTTGTCATCTATTAGGGGCAGAAAGCATTTTTAAAGCTATAGAATATAAATTAAATATTACGATTGGAGAGACAACTAAAGATGGTCTTTTTACTTTAGAAGGAACAAGTTGCTTGGGAATTTGTGGAGTGGCTCCAGCTATGATGATTAATGAAGATGTCTATGGTAATTTAAATGAAGAAAAGATTTTTCAAATATTGGACCAAATTCAAGAACAAGAAAAAGAAAGGAAACAATTATGTCGAGAAGAAGCATTGACCAAATTTTAGAAGCTAAACTCTATAAGAAATTACTTTCCCCAGAAAACCTACAGCAATCAGAGATAGATTTAGTCGATACTGATCCCGGAAAAACACAATATTTCGGCAGGATTGTGCTGAGTAATTGTGGAAGAATTAATCCTGAAGAAATTGAAGAGTATATTGGAACAGGTGGATATCAAGCATTGGGGATAGCCTTAAAAGAGAAAAAACCTGAAGATATTATTAAGATAGTAAAGGATTCTGGCCTTAAAGGTAGGGGTGGTGCTGGATTTCCTACAGGTCTAAAATGGTCTTTTGCTGCTCAGGAAAAAGAAAATCCAAAATATGTTATTTGCAATGCGGATGAAGGAGAACCTGGTACTTTTAAGGATCGATTGATCATGGAAGGTGACCCTCATAAGATTTTAGAAGGAATGGCTATTTGCGCATATGCTATAGGAGCTAAAATTGGGTATATTTATATTCGTGGAGAATACCAGCTTTCTATTAAGAGATTAGAAAAAGCAATAAAAGAGGCTGAAAAATTAGGTCTTTTGGGTAAAAATATATTTGATACAGATTTTGATTTCGAGGTGAAGATAAAAATTGGAGCAGGCTCTTACGTTTGTGGAGAAGAAACTGCTCTCCTAAATTCAATGGAAGGTTTTCGAGGAGAACCCAGACTTAAACCACCATTTCCTGCTAAATCAGGATTCTTGTCCAAGCCAACCAATTTAAATAATGTGGAGACCCTTGCAAATATTCCCCCTATTATTTTAAATGGTGCTGAATGGTTTAGAAAATTTGGGACAGAGGATTCTCCAGGTACTAAAGTCTATTCTATATTAGGACATATAAACCGTCCTGGCTTAATTGAAGTTCCCATGGGGATTACCTTAAGGGAGATTATTTATGATTATGCAGGAGGTATGTCTTTTGGAGAATTTAAAATGGCTCAAATAGGAGGCACTGCTGGTGATATACTCTCTGCGGAACTTTTAGATATACCACTTGATTACCTGTCCCTTCAAATAGCAGGGCACAATCTGGGCTCCGGGGCAATATTAATTATGAATGAAACAGTTTCAGTGATTGATCTTTTGGAGCGTTGTATGAAATTTTTTGTTCACGAATCATGTGGACGATGTTCTATCTGTAGAATTGGAACAAAACAAATGTACGAATCTTTTAAATATTTAAGGGAAAAGGAAGCCTGTTATAACGAATTAAAAAATATAAAAGAGCTGGCTGAGGCGCTTAAATTAGTATCTTTCTGTCCTTTAGGACAGTCCATAGCTTCACCCGTTCTTTCTGCTCTAAAGTATTTCAGAACAGAATTGTCGAAGGGGATAGATATTAATGAGTACTATGAAGCTATTACGAGAGAAATGAGTGATATAGTTTTTAATTAAAAGAGTTAGTTTTAATCTGTGTAATCATTTAAAGGAACATTGTAAAAAGGAGAAGAAATTAATGATAAATATTACAGTGAATAATATTAAGATTGAAGCAGAAGAAGGCACAACCATTCTGGATGCTGCTAAAAAAGCGAGTATAAAGATACCTACTTTATGCTATCTTGAAAATGTTCAAGAACCAGGATCGTGCAGGATGTGTGTTGTGAAAATTGAAGGGGTTAGAACACTTCAACCATCTTGCATAACTCATGTTTCAGAAGGTATGAAAATTTATACTAATACTAAAGAAGTGCGGGATGCCAGAAAGATTATTTTAGAGTTACTTTTAAGTGATCATCCCTGGGAATGTAATACTTGTGATCGTAATCAGGACTGTGAACTGCAAAAATTAACAGAAGAATATGGTATTAAAGAAGTTAGATTTCAATCTGTAAACGGAAAACTACCTTTAGATGAAAGTACATCTGGCATTGTAAGGGACCCAAACAAGTGTATCTTGTGCAGAAGATGTGTCACCGTATGTCAAGAAGTGCAAGGGGTGGGAACATTATCCCCCAGAGCCCGGGGTTTTGATACAATTATTGCTCCTGGACAAGCAGATTTATTAGATGAAGCAGTATGTGTTCAATGTGGTCAATGTACTGCAGTTTGTCCCGTCGGGGCAATTATTGAAAAAGATGATATCGACAAAGTATGGGAAGCAATCGATAATCCAGATAAGTTTGTAGTAGTTCAGACTGCTCCTGCCATAAGAGCTGCTTTGGGTGAATGTTTTGATTTAGAGCCAGGCACTTTAGTTAAAGGTAGAATGACTACTGCTCTTAGAATGCTGGGGTTTGATGGGGTGTTTGATACTAATTTTACCGCTGATTTAACTATTTTAGAAGAAGGAACTGAACTTCTTACCAGATTAAAAAA
>SOIB01000190.1 GCA_004377355.1 Candidatus Stahliibacteriota bacterium
TGATGTTTGGGGGTATGAAGTGGATATCAAAAGATTCTTGGGGTCGTAAGAATTAGGGATAAATAGCAGGTATCACACAGATTGAACATCCTCTATAATTTTGGCGAGAATTCTATGCACGCTCAGCAAGAACGTCCCACTTTTCACGGATAAAAAACACACTCATATCAAGAGAGGATGTGAGGAACGGACTATCTCTCAGCATTATACGAGGTATGGTAGATAAAAAGATCGAAATGAGGCAATCTATAGAGCATTAAGCATTAAGCCTTGTCCACTGGCGGAATAAAGGGTTCGTGAAATTTTGTGTGAATAATATAAACATGAAAGAAAAGGCAGAAATCCCTCTACCGGTGAAGATATGACGCTGCGAGCCAGGAGAACGGTTACCTTCGGGGTTGTTGAGGAGTAGGATGAATGGGGGAGAAAAAAAATAAGTCGCGAGTATTCACAATTGGCAGATTAAGGTGTGGAAAAGGAAGACCTGATCCGATGGCTTCCACAGGAGCATTTGGGCAATGTCAAGCCGAATTAGTCATCTCGTTGATAAGGCTCGACCATTCAATAGAATTGAATTTATCCAATAATTTATTACCACTCCTAGGATTAATTGATGAGATATGTGCAATTTTTCCTCTGAGACTTCGCTTAAGATGATCAATTCTGTTTTTAGAATATCCATCTAAACCTGAGGTCTTACACTTATGTAATATAGCCCTAATCCTTCTTCTCTCCTGCTTAACTACATTGGCTTTCTCGTTTACAAGATGACCGGTAATAATCTGGGCATTATTTTTAGAGATAAAGGCAGTTTTGTCCCTGTTTGGTATAAAACCGGATTCGAAGATAATTTTCTCAATTGTAGGCTCGAATTTTTTTATATAATTAGGTCCTGATATTGAAATATCATCTACCCACCTTCTTAAATTGAAATTATTTATCGCACAAAGGTTCTCTATTCGACCATCTAGGCAATGAGAGCCCCCATAACCAGCAACTAGGTTAGCAAGCATGGAACTTGTAGGGGCACCTTGTGGGATTCGATTTTTAAAAGTTGTTAGACGAGTCAAAACTCTTGCAACATCTGGCGATACGCCAATAAGGATAAAAATTTCATAGACTTGTTTGTTTGTAATATTCGGGAAGAAGCGCTTAAGGTCAAAATTAGCTACCATCTGTTGTCTCAAATGGGGAATTAAATTATCTTTTAGCTTTCTCCCTCTTACACCTCCTGTAGCTATTTTGCTAATCTGCGTACGCTGTAATATCCTTCCATTGATACGTTTCTGAATAAACTTCAACTTATCTCTTGGAGCGTCCATAGGTCTAGTTTCCCCATTAGGTTTTATTTTATCCCAAGACCTGTAGAGTTTAGTATCTTCGGAATAAAGCTCACTCAAAATATCTTGAAGATAACCTTCGCTGATACCCAAATGAAGTGCGAGATCCGAGATTGTTATAAGTTTATGCTTATTTTTTTTCTTCATTATCATCATTAGGTAAATGATCGGTTTTTGTTTTTTCGCGAATTATATTCACGAGTAAATCGTTCATATTACTTTTCAAAGCAAGTTCTTCTTGAGATCTATTTTCCTCAAGACAGAGCCATAGGAAATAACCTAACGGTGCGTCAAGCCTTTGCGAAAATCTCTTTAGAAACGTTAGGCTTGGTTCTTTCCTACCATTCTCAATTAATGAGAGGTAATTGGCAGTTATGTCTAGATCTTTTGCCAAAGAGCTTTGAGTTAAATTAGAGGAAACCCTCAGAAGTTTTAAGGTTAATCCAATAGTCATGGTATATATTTACACTCCTTTTGAAAAAGTAACATAGCAATATTTCATCAGGAAATGGAATTTGCAGCGAATCAGGGACTGGCATAAGTGACCAATCAGCAACACCAACTCCTTAGCTATTTCTCGAATTCTCGCCTCAGAGCCGCGTTTATTTTTCAGCTTGTAAATTTGTTTCTCAAGCTTTGATAAACTGCTTAGGATCTCTTTACGAGTCCCCGCCCAGAGAGAGTCGCCTTCTCTACTATTGGCAAGCTTTCTTGCAGCTTTAACCATTTCAAGAGCCGATCTTTCTAGTTTCATTTTCGGACTAATTTTATTGCTATGCATAATTTTTCACCTCCTTTCCATGGATTTTGCCAAAATTGGGGCAATTAAACATAACAAATTTATCACCTCCTTTACTCTTTGATTGTCCTCAAAAAGAGGACGGCGAGGAGCCACCCCAAAAAGCTCCCTGACTCGCGAAATGGAAATTTATTTCCCTTTGACAGATAATAATTAATAGTTTTTATCCAAAATTATATCTTAATTTTACCTTTTGTTAATGCAGTAATAATCAGGTATAAACACTAACAAATAGAGTCCATACAGTTAACAGTTAATCATATACCATCTGTAGTCTGTATGCTGTATCTGGCAAAGTAAACCCAACTTGAGGATTTATCATCTATTGGGTTGAGGATAATTAAATAAAGATATCCTCTTTCAACGATAATGCAGAATATAATTAATCTACATTAGGGAGGTGAATAAGAACGTCTATCCGAAAATGGTTTTCAAAGAGCTACAGAGCGAAACGCTCTGCTATAACTCTAACTATATATCAAACTTTATTGACTGTCAAGATAATTTTGTGTGCATCTTATATAAACCCCACAATATATGAGATAAAAGCAACCTTGAAAATATAGGGGTGCTTCTTCACATTTTGCCAGAATAAATTGCGAAGAATCAAGAACTGGATCTAAGTCGACATTATTGTTTTTTTATTTC
>SOIB01000178.1 GCA_004377355.1 Candidatus Stahliibacteriota bacterium
CGGATAACAAAGTGTAGAACAATCAGGATGAGAAGTGTAATAAGTAACTCAGGGCCATTGGTAACCAATAATGACCTCAGATTTTTTAAAAACTCTGCAAAATTAAACATCAGTTAAACCTCCTTATTTTAAATTTATATACTTATTGTATAAATAATATATGACACAGATACACGCTGCTATATAATAAAAAATTTCTATATCTAAAATTTAGACACTAATAACCACTGATATTGAATGATAAAAAAATTAAAAATTTTTACTAATCTGTGTAGATCAGTTTCTTAAAACGGAAGGCTGAAGGGCTATTTAAGAAACTTTCAATCAGTGTAAATCTTTTTTATTCGAAACTATCGAAATAATCCTCTATTGCTTCTATATGAGCCTCGGCTTCCTCCTTATGTTTTTCTGCTATTTCAAGGCTTCCTGTATTGCCTTTGTAATAATCTGCATATGCATCTGCTTCAGCAATTACGCTCTTAGAATATCCCACTGCCTCTTTTCTGATGGTTGCATCATCAATTTTTTCAGCTCTTTTCTTAAAGACATTGGCTAAAATCTTAACTGCCTTGGTTATCTCAACACAGTCTTCACCAGTTATCAATTCTTCCTCATAGAGTGCCTCACTCCACTCTAAAAGAGGGTGTGTATAGGCAATCAGCATTCCAATTGTCATCCATTCTTGAGCAATTTTTGCCAATTTCATCATCTTTTCTATATCTGGCATTTCCTCTTGTGCATTGAGAGACACTGGGGTAGATAAAAAGACTGCAAAAATGATTGGTAATAACATTAATAAAGCGAACTTTCTCATTAAGATACCTCCTTTTAATTGAGTTAATCAGTATATGAGTAGATGAGTTAATGAGTGCTTAACAGAAGATAAAAAATTCTATTAATCCTGATTTTCTCTATATCCTCATTTACCCATAAACCCATTTACTCATCAACCCCTTTATATATTCTCTATCTCAACTGGTTCTATTTCCTCTGCAAGTTCAAATCCAAAAACCTTAGAATAAAAATAAAGCTCAGCTTCTAAAGCGCGTTTGATGTTCTCTGCACGTCTAAATCCATGTTGTTCCCCTTCAAAAGGTATATAAGCAACAGATACTCCTTTCTTTTTTAAAGCATCCACCATTAATTCAGCTTGATTGGGTAGGACAACTTTATCTTCTAAACCCTGAAAAAAAATTACAGGAGATGAAAGGCGTTCTGTAAAGTTAATTGGTGACCGTTTCCTGTAAAGGTCAACTCTCTCTGGATAGGGTCCAATTAAGCTATCAAGGTATCTTGATTCAAATTTGTGGGTTTCCTTAGCTAAAGCTTCAAGATCACTAACACCATAATAACTTGCACCAGCTTTGAAATAATCATGAAATGTAAGTGCAGAAAGTGTAGTGTATCCACCCGCACTACCTCCACGAATTATAACCCGACCACCATCAATATCACCACGATGAGCAAGATATTTTGCACCATTTATGCAATCATCAACATCAACTATACCCCAACCACCTTTAAGCCTTTCGCGGTACTCCCTCCCATATCCAGTGCTACCTCCATAGTTCACATCAAGGACAGCAAAACCTCTACTTGTCCAATATTGAATAGCTAAACTAAGAGTACTAACAGTTGCTGAAGTTGGTCCACCATGACTAATAACAACGAGTGGTGGAAGTTCTCCTTTAGGAGCTGTATAATCTTTATTCCTTGGAGAATAGAATAGACCATATGCTTTTTTGTCACATTCTGTTCCAAAAGTAATTGGCTCAGGTTCTGATAAATACCCGGGGTCTATTGAAACTTCAATAGAGCGTTTTATAACTGTAGTTTCCCCGGATTTTATATCAAGTTTAACAATTGATGTAGGTTCAGTAGGTGAGCCTCCTCTAAAAATGACAAAGTCCTTACTAACTTTGAGGAAATATATATCTGTATATGGAATATCCAATGTCTTAAGGTTTTGATTTTCAATATCTAAGATTCCAATATACCAGATCCCTTCTTTAGTATAAGTGCATACAATTTCCTTTTCAGATAGAAATCCATAGGTAGATAGACCAAAGCGCCACTGAGGAACTCCAAACTCTGCTTCCAGTTCACATAAGTTCTCTATCTTTCCATCTTTAAATCGATATAGATTCCACCAATTGCTTTTATCTGATATAAAATAAAGTATACCATCTGGAGACCACTCCACCTGGAATATTGATTCTGCTTTACCACCTGATATCTTTTGGAGATTTTCAATTGTGCCGCCCTCTATTACATCTCCGACCCAGAGTTCGGTTCCATCCCATGGCATATTTGGATGATTCCATGTAAGCCATGCCAGTTGATTTCCATCATACTTGAGTCTTGGTGATGAGTAAAAGTCATTCCCGCTTACTAATACTCTACCTTCATTCTCAGATTTAGGGGAAATACTTACAATTGTGTTAATTGGCTCTACATCTGCATTTCTATGGTCTTCCCTTACACATATAATTCTGTCACGGCTTATATCCATAACACCATCTGCATATCTTAAATCTACATCAGGTGTCATTGGTTCTAGTGCCTTATCTGGTAATTTTTTATAAAATCTCTGATCTACAAAGTTTGAGAAATAAACTACTTCTTCATGGACTAAATATTCACCACCACCATATTCATGAACCCTTGTTCTTGCATTGAATAGAGATGGTATAACATCTTCTTTCTTACCATCAGGAGTTAAACGCACAATCATATTTCGTCCACCTTCTTCTGGACGTCCTTCAAGCCAGTATATATCATCA
>SOIB01000200.1 GCA_004377355.1 Candidatus Stahliibacteriota bacterium
AATGGATTAGCGAAGTTTAAATATAATATCCCCCTGTAGTCGGGACCCATATTTTCCAAGGCTCTTGCATAGTCAAATCGGACAACCCCTATTGGAGTGATGTAACCCATTCCAAAACCTACTCCGATACGTGGGTCATATAAGGAGACATCTGAATAATCCATCCAGAGATTTCCAACATCAGCAAATATAGAGGCAATTATATTCTTATAAATGGGTAACCTTAACTCAAAATTAAAAAGTATCTGTTCAAGACCGCTACTTATACCACGGTTATCTTGAACACCGATTGAAGCTTCCTCATAACCCCGAATAGTCCCATATCCACCCATCTCGAAGCGAACATCTGTACTTATATCGGTAGGCGCTTCTCGTGGATGGGTAAGACCTACCACAGAGCGGAAAGCAAACACAATTCTGAAAGGTAATGAATGATATGTCGAAATATCTAATCTAAATCTATCAAAATGATTATCGCCTCCGAGGAATCCTCCTGCATATTCAATCTGAGACAGAACCCGCATGCCCTTTCTGGGTACAATGATATTATCTCTCCCTTCATACAGGTAACGAATGCTTAATCTGTTTGTAATACTTGGAGTTTCCTGAATCTCAGCCCTTCTGAAATCATAAAGTAAGGATATTTTGGACCTCAGACTCAATGCTCTCTCAATAGCAAGGTCAAATGAAATATCAGATTCTTCATATTCATTGGTATACACATGGAAATACGCGGGAGAAGCAATAAGATTGAATCCTGTATTAAATAAATAGGATTCGCTATACGTAAGTCTAATATTCTCCCAGTGTTCAAGTTCCGGATTAGCCCTAATGGTGAAATCAATCACCATTCTTTGTAGGTTTCCGAATAGATTTAGATGCCCCCAGCGGAATAAAAACATTCCTTTACTTGGAGACTCATACCCAAAGCCAACGTATATAAATCTTGGTTTTTCTTCCTTAAACAAGAATGTAAGGTCAACAGAATCACCCTCTATCTTTTGCTCATGAAAATCCACATCAGAGAACAACTCTGTTTTGTATAATCTACTTTGTGATTCATAAACGCGAGAAGGACGATATAGGTCTCCTCTTTTAATTCTCATTTCACGTGTAACTATTGATTCTCTAACTCCCTTTAATCCCTTAAATTTAATATATCTAACCCACACTTTATTACCTTCATTTACTTCAATGATTAAAAAAACTCTTTTAGATGAAGCAGAAATATCTTGAAATGTTCTATTAACTCTTATCTCTACATTTGCATACCCTCTTTCAGCATATTTATTTGAAAGAGAGTACTCTCCAGCACCAATAATGGCTTCATCGTAGTAATCTCCTTCTTTAATTGATAGAATTCTCCTGACTTGCTTATCAGTAAAGAGACTGTTCCCCTGTATTTCTATACTATCTATTTTACTTCTAAACCCCTCAAAAATATGATAAGTCATTATGATTTCACCCTGTTCTTTTAAGAACTCACCCTCCCTCTTTATAATCCTCATATCAAAAAAGCCTTTACTTCGGTAATAATTTATTATTCGCTCTGTCCCTTCTCTCGTAAACCTCTCTATATATGGATCTCCTTCCCTTATTGGGAAAAGTCCCTTTAACTTTTTATCGGATATAGAGTTGTTACCTTTAAATTTTATCTCTTTAATCCTGACTTCATCAGTTCTCTTCACCTCTCCAAAGCAACCTGAAATAATTAAAAGGACTATAAGAAGGACTAAAACCAATGTCTTTCTCATCTCAGAAAACTTTGCCACCTTTTTATAATGATATCTTCTTTGCATTTCAGATCTTTTGCAGTGAAAAATAGGTGATTTTTCATTGCAATAACATCGTTATTGCACTCCAGACCTATCACTACCTGAAAGCACTACACCCAGTGCAATTGAGTTTAGTTTTATCTCTGGCCTATCTGCACGAGAAAGCATTACAACCGGTTTTTTGGTTCCAAGTATCACACCTGCAGCCAAAGCCCTGCCAAAATGAATGAGAGCCTTTGCAACACTGTTACCAGTAGTTATATCAGGAACAAGGATTAGGTCTACTTTTCCGCAAACAGGAGTGTTTATCCCTTTTACCTCACAAGCATAGTCTGAAAACATAAGATCAAAAGCAAGGGGACCATCAACTATACATCCTGGAATTTGACCTCTGTTTGCTGCTTTTTCTATTATAGAAGCATCAATAGTATTCCCAATCTTAGGGTTTACCATTTCTATCGCAGAGAGAATTCCCACCCTTGGCTCTTCGATACCCAATGAATGCATGAAATTTACACCGTTATTGAGTATAGAAATCTTTTCAAGAATAGTGGGTGTGATACACATACCACCATCGGTTATAGCAATTAGTCTTCCCAGCCCAGGTATATCAAGGATGACAATATGACTCAATAGTGGAGCATCCCGAAGACCATACTCATCGCATAAGATCGGTTTTAAAAAATGCGAAGTAGAGATAGAACCTTTAAGTAAAAAATCTCCTTTCCCTTCACTGCAAAATTTAACAGCTTTGATAGCAGCCTCTAGAGGACTCTCTTCTCCAATTACCTCATCCTCATTAAGTGAGGGAAATTTATTTTTAAGTTCAGGATCACCAATGAAAATTGGTTTAATCATTCCTTTATCACGTGCAATTAAGGCAGCTTCAACTTCGCTTTCCTTATAAGACCCTGCCACAACACACGTCTTAGGACCAATCTCTTCTGCCTTTTTAATTATATCATTCATTGATTTAAATGGTTTCATTTC
>SOIB01000070.1 GCA_004377355.1 Candidatus Stahliibacteriota bacterium
AAATATTCATCAACAAGAGCGATTGCATCTTCCGGGGTTTTGACTTCATCAAAAGGAAGTGGAATATCGCATCTAATTCCAATTATTTTCTTTTTATATATATGACCAAAGGCGATTTCGCTTTGAGTTCCGACTCTGCCATCTATTGCTATTAGAATCTCAGCTGTTTGAGCAATAATTACATTTCTTGCATGACTCATACTTGTAACGATTGGGATATCAACCCACCTGTTCGCAGTTTCGCGCGCTCCACCAGGCAATATCCCGATGACTAACCCACCTTCTTCTTTTGCACCTTTGGATGCAGCTTCCATAACACCGCCGAGCCCACCAGTTAGAAGAACATATCCACGTTTGCCTATTAATTTTCCAGTCCTGTATGCTATATCATAGATATCCTTAGAAACAGATGAACCACCAATTACACCAACTATTCTCATCTGATTACCGCTATCTTTCCATAAAATGGTTCTCCTTCATCAGGCTTAACCATAAGGTAATATATACCGTTTGATACCTTTCTACCTCTTTCGTCCCGCCCATCCCACTCTGTATAATTTACTCCATATCTGGAAATGCCAGTTTGGAGACTCTTTACCAATCTGCCAGCTATTGTGAATATCTTTATTTCTACGTTTGCCTCTCTTCCGAGGTAATAGATAATAGTTGTTTTATCTTTCATTGGATTGGGGAAGTTTTCCACTCCCCAGAGTAGTTCTTCTTCACCAATCTTAAACGTTGCTTCTTGGACCCCTATGTTTCCAGCATTATCCTTTGCATATGCAGTGAATTGAATAGTATCAGCAAACAGTGGTTCTTCGTATGAAAAAGAAGCTTCTCCTGTTGTTGAACTACCAGAGTGATAGTTGAAATAGTCTATAAGGTATATAGTTTCAGAGTTATTTACCTTGACATGTAAGTTAAATCTGGATCTCATATCAATACCACTACTATCTCTAAAAATTATTGTCATTTCGCCAGATGGAGGTATTATATCCCGTTCTGATAAATTCATTCCTTTAATTTGGAATCCAATATCTGGTGGTATTGTATCACTTATTCCTGTTCCCGTGGTAAATTGGATGTGTGAGTGAAGATGTGCTTCCTTATCTCCTCTGGAATATTGATATATGTTACCTTCCTGTCCTTCGATATCAAAAGGGAGGTTGATTCTTATTGTAAAGGAATCGTTTGCTATTGGAGCACTACCTAAAAAAAGTTTTCGTCCTATCTTTGTAATAGTTACATCAACTGGTGGATCCCTGGTGCCTTCACTTGCGTCAAGAATAGTGTCATAATCAGCTTCTGTAACCAGACAGAAAATTTTATCAGAGTGTGTCTGAGTTTCTCCTTTAATGACAAATTTCTCTCCCCCTATTGCTGTATCAGGTATCTCACAAGTGAGTTCAGTTGAATCGATGAGTATTGATGTTGCAGGGTCTCCAAAAAAGGTATATGTTTTGTTTGTCGATGTTGTTTGCTTAGCGTATAGAAAAGCATCCCCAGCTGTATTTATTGAATCTGAGAATAAATGTCTAATAATTGCCCTACCCAGTACTGGATTTTCCTGGTAAGTAGTTGCTCTCCCGGCAGCAATAGAAACAACTGTTCCTCCATCTGGATAAAGATTTGAATATCCCCCAATACAATCCTCATCCGGTCTTTCAAAATAGCCCACATCACATGAACCAAAATAATAGATTGGAGTCTTCCTCCAGTTTCGAAATCTGCTTACATCCTGTATTAGAAAAACAGACTCATGAGTAATCCTTCGAAGGTTCCCATGCCCTAAAAATACTGCTACAAGAGCTCCCTCGCTCATGGCATTTAAATGAGCCTCTTCTGCCTTTGGTTTTTCATCACCCACTCGTGGATAATCCATAAGATATACCTTCTTCTGATACACCCAATTCGGTAGTAAATTAGATATACTCTCTGAACCACTTGTGTGTATTATGTCTGCTTGCGAATATACTCTATTCTTAATAAACGCATCATCCGCCAGGAGGATTGCGTTCATCCTCCAGGAACCTCCCGAGGATTCATATTCTATTAGTTTATTAACCCAATTCGTTGCTTCAGTAAGATTTGAAGCTGTTACCCTACCTATGGGTATGTCCTGGTCGTTATCCTCGTTGAAATCCACAAACCAATTGTCCCAACAAGCGTTTACAGAAAGGTATGCAGAAGGGTCGTATATAGATATACCTTTTGTATGTATTGGAATATATGAAGTCTTTCCTATACCGGTTAAATTCTTGTTATCGTAACTACCATCTCCAAATAAAAGAACATAACTTACAGGCGGATCCCACGTGATTTGAGTATGATATAGGAACCTTTTTATTGCAGTAGGGTCAGCAACTCCAAAAGAGAAATTGTCATAAATTTCACTCAAAGATATCACCCTGGATACTGGTGATGATTTGCCCCTTAAGTGATTCTCTCTCCATCCTTTTAACATATAAGCAGGTGGGATGAATTCATTCGAAATAATAGCAATCCAGTCAGCCCCACTATATTGCAGAGATGTTGGGTCTTTTATTGAGATTCCTTCAATAGAATATGGTGATTCCTGGATTAGAATTTGCTCTCCATTTGAAGAAAAATCTATAAATTCAGTGTTCCATGCATGAGATATAATATACGGATTTTCAGTGTTTGTATAGTCAAGCAAATAGGGATCATAGTTGAGATTACTTACAGTGTAATGTTTGATTTCATTGGTATCTGAACTTATAGATAATTTTCCGTCTGCTGCAATAGTTCTTCTTCTATGACTTACTTCCACATAATCCATTATTACCGATTCATCAGGGGTCAGGAGCGTAATTTCCAACTCGTTTAACCCCTCAGACAGTGCGTTTATGGTGTCAATGAATATTGTTCTGTCCTTCCTTGGATTGCCCATTGTCCCTACAGTATCATATCTAATTGTGCCGTTTAGAGAGATACGGAAGGTATATTGACCAGAATTTCCAGGATAGAATGCGATTTCTAGAATTACTTCATTATCATAAAGATTGTATACGGTGAAAGGGATATTCATAACACTTCCAGAAGTAGCTCCACCAGATGTATTGAGTTCTTTCCATCCCCAGACAAGTCCACTCCTTAAGGGGTTATAATCGTCAACTTCGAGGTGTATAGTATCTGTAAAATAAGAGACATCTACACCACCTGTGAAATTCAATTCTTCCATAACAAGTGGATTCCCGTCAAAACATAACCAGTAGGCATTTGTATCCGTGAATGGGTTATAGTAGAAGTATGTGTTATCTTTAAAACGATTTCTTTTCCATCCCCAGAGTGATTGTGCAAAGAAGATTAATCTTTCAGCCCCTTCAAAGGAGCCATCTTCGTCTGTTTCATATATAGTGGGAATAATAGGTGGAAGAGAATCTAAACTATTAAGACTATCCATTTCCCATTTAAGTACACCTTTATATCCGTGTCGGACTTCAATTTTATTTGGGTCAATTGAAGATGGGTTAAGTCCAGCTTCTATTAAATCCCCCGGGGTTATCTCATAAATACCTTCCTTTGTTGTCTTCACCTTAACCCAGAGTCCTGCTTTAGTTATACCTTTAAGTATCTTCTTAAGTCTTTCACTCTCACCTCTAATTTTGTTCAGGAAGAGAGAGGGTAGCCTTGCTGGATATCCTTCTGGACGTATCCATTTACCTCCCTGGAAGTAGATTTTGATTAATATTGATCCCCTTTTTTCTATATATTCTCCGTTGAAGGTAAAGGGATGAATTAAGAGTGTTGCATTACCAAACGGGGAAGGACGATGCTGTTGTAGTTTGACAGGAGCTGGCTGGAAGACCTTCGGTTTCTCACTTTTAACTTCTCTTCCGTAGAATTGAACTGTAGATGGAATTCTTTTTACTCTATCGGTTGATTCAATTTGATATTTAACATATACTCTTCCACCTACAGGAGTCAGTATCTTTTTTCTGAGATAAGGTAGTGCAGGCATTCCATCCTCAGTTGAATATGTTCCTCCCTCGATTTCAAGAAATATTCTATCATTTATTGTAGATTGCCTATAACGGGTGTTGTATCGAAGTATTAAGGAATCAGGTGTGTCAGCAATGACACTGATAGAAGAAATGATGAGGAGGAATGTCATAACTTCTCTGCCTCATCGATAAGCATTACAGGTATATCATCCTTTATTGGATAGGCAAGTTTGCATTTATGGCATATTAATCTGTCATTCTTCTTATCATATTCTAAATCCCCTTTGCACTTGGGGCAGACAAGTATATCAAGCAATTTCTTATCTATCATTTATACCTCCAATTTTTGCCACAGAGACACAGAGTGCACAGAGTTTATTTAATTTTTATATTTCAATATTTTCATTTATTAACTAATTTTTATATTCTAAGAATCTCCGTGCTCTCTCTGAGTTCTCGGTGCCTCTGTGGCTATTTTCCATTTTTAATTTTTTCTTAAATCCGCATGGGTTTTAAGTATTGCATAAATCTCTTTTGTCAATCTATCATATTTTACAGTAAAGCCTAAGGAAAGACCGCCTGGATGCCCGGTTCCGAACAGCTCCCCATCAATCAGGATACCGATTAGCACTTCTTCAACAGGTTTTGTAAAATCAACCGTTATCCAGTATCCTCCACGTTCGTTTGCTATCACTCTAATGTCCTCTATCTCTGTTTCTATTTCTATCAGGCGATTGTAAGATTCGATGGAATCAGGGGAAAGTAATAATTCACCTTCTGGAGTATGTGTAATTGCATATATTGAGTAATCTCCCTTATTAAATAATAATCCATCTCTATTTATCGGTATAACCTCTTCAAAGTATATTCTATTTCCCTTAACCTCAACTCTTCTCTGTCCATAATATTCTAATCTGTCCTTCAATATATTGGGATCGATATCCCCTGCGATCTCGATACTTTTTCTTTCAATTTGCCCCCTAGGTTCTATATTCATCTCCCAATCTATATCTGTTGTTTTTGCACTGATTTTTTTTATCCTTTCTTTCTTGATAATAAGTTTCCCTTCTCCTTCCTTTCCACCTGGAGAAAAGAGAGAGAGGTTTGCAGTAAAGAAATAGACCAATTCATCTTCTTTGTGGGAAATCAATACAAAATCCCTCTTACCAGTGAGATTGTTTATCTCAGCGTATGGGTTTATCTCGAAGATAGGCTCTTCTGTGTCCCCAACCTTTAGAGTTCCTTCTAGATAAAAATCACCCGCCCCTTTATATTCACCAGATGCTACGAAAGTGGATTTAAATCCATCCTTTTCTCTTTCTACAATCCAATGGAATTCAAATCCATTTTCAAGATTCTCTATCATTATTTGTGGGAAGTCGGTTGGTGGCGCTGTATAAACCTCCCGTGCACAACTAAGGATTAACATAAGTAAGATAGTCCATCTCATCCTTGAGTAAACTAACTATTTGGGTAAAAATGTCAAGATATAGGAGTTGATGTTTAACTTTAAATTTCTGAAGTGATTGACTTTTTTCTTCCGGTATTTTATATTATTTGCAAATGGTTAAGATAGAAGGAATTGAGAAGAGTTCTATAGCAGAAAAGGTGGGTATAAGACCAGGATATTATCTCCTATCAATTGATGGAAAGGAGATAAACGACTCCTTAGATCTACGTTTCTTTGAATCCGATGGTTCATTGGATGTTTTACTCTTAATAGACAATAAAGAGAAAAATTACCATATTGAAAAGGATGTAGAAGTAAGCCTTGGTATAAAACTGATTGAACCTGATACTAAATATTGCACAAATAAGTGTGTTTTTTGTTTTATAGACCAGAATCCACCTGGCGTAAGGGAATCACTTCTTATGAAAGATGGTGATTATAGATTATCCTTCCTGTATGGTAATTATATAACCATGACAAATCTTTCAAATAAAGATTTTGATAGAATTCTAGAACTTAAATTGAGCCCTCTCTATATATCTGTCCACTCTACAAACCCCGAGAAGAGAGTAGAGTTAATGAAAAATCCAAAAGCAGGAAAAATTTTGGAGGATCTTAATCGACTCGTTCAAGGTGGGATAAAATTACATACACAGATTGTCCTTTTACCTGATGTGAATGATGGTGAAAATCTACATAAAACTATAGAAGATTTACTTTTGCTATTTCCAAACGTATTATCAATCGGAATTGTCCCTGTTGGTCTTACTAATTTCCGAGGGGCTCTTCCTTGCATTAGATGTCCTGATACTTATTGGATGAATGATATAATTAACATAATTCTACCTTACCAAGAGGAAATGCGTAAGAGAGTGGGGGAAACTGTCGTTTATTTATCTGATGAATTTTATATTAAGACAGGGAATAAAATTCCTCCGGAAGAACATTATGATGGGTATCCTCAACTTGAGAATGGAATCGGTATGTCAAGAAAATTCCTTTCTGCTCTTCCTAATCTCGCAGTTCCAGATTTTGATGGTAGGGTTCTTCTTGTTACAGGGACACTTGCTTCTGAGATTATATGGGAATTAAGTAGGTGCTTTAAAAAATCCAATATAGAGGCTGATGTTTTACCTGTGAGTAATAGATACTTCGGTAAATCTGTTGAGGTTGCATCACTTTTGGGAGGTTGGGACCTAATGGGTATCATTTCAATATTAGATTTTGATGTGGTGATTCTCCCATCGGATATAATTAACATTGATAATTTATTCATAGATGGATGTTCTCTCGAAACATTTCAGAATTCGCTCCCAATGGAAGTTTATGTTGCTCCTTATGATATTATGGATTTGGGAAATTTGAGATGAATACACTAGCTATTGTTGGAAGACCAAATGTAGGGAAATCTACCCTCTTCAATCGACTCCTAAGAGAGCGAAGGTCAATAGTAGACAGAGAACCGGGAGTAACGCGTGACAGGGTATATGGTGTAATGGAAAGGAACGACATACCGGTTATATTAATAGACACAGGGGGGTTGAAGTTCTCATCTGATTCACTTTCAGAAGAGATAAAAAGACAGATAGATTTTGCACTTGAAGAGGCTGATATTATCCTTCTAATGGTTGATGGAAAGGAGGGTCTTTGCTCACTAGATGAAGAGGTTGCGGATTATGTAAGGAAGGCAAAAGGCAGAAAAGTTCTTATTATCAACAAGATGGATAAGGGTGATGATTGGAAAGTTGCTAATGATTTTTCAAAGGTGATACTGGATAAAACATTCCAGATTTCTTCTATCCATGGACATGGTGTAGAGGAACTTCTCACATGGATACTATCCAATTTTGAAGAAGGAGAAATTATTGAGGGAAGGATGGTGGGAGTTATCGGTAAGCCAAATACAGGTAAATCCACGTATGTAAATGCAGTTATGGGGTATGAGCGTTCGATTATCAAGGAAGAACCTGGAACAACAAGGGATAGCATAAATTCCTATCTTGAATTTAATGGGCAAAATATTGTTCTTATAGATACTGCTGGGTTAAAGAGGCGGTCAAAATTAAAGGATTCTCTTGAATATTATTCTTTCTTGAGGGCGGTAGGAACCATAGAGGAATCTGATATTGTTTTGATTCTCATAGATTCAACTCAAGAACTCACCAGACAAGATAAGAGAATAATTAACTGGGCACGAGAAAGAGAGACACCAATGCTTATTCTTCTTTCAAAATTTGATCTAATTCCAAGGATGAGAGAAAAATCGGTTATTAAGTACTTCAGTAAAAATTTATCATTTATATATTGGGTACCAATAATACCAATCTCCTCGATTACAATGAGGAGGATAGACTATTCTCTATCTATTGCACTCAGAATACTAAAAAGACTTGAAAGGGAATATCCAGAACTTAAAAATGTTATAAAAGAAGCATGTGAATACAGACCACCTCCAGGTGCAAGACGAGCACTTAAAATATATTCTGTAAAGCAAAAGGGAGGAAGAATCTGGATTCGCACAAATCTACCAAAATCATTTGATGAAGAGTATAAAAGATATCTTGAGAAAAGGATAAGAGAAAAAATTAAATTTGAAGGGATCCCAATTTCGATAAGGGTTAAGAAAGAGATAAAATGACTAAAGCCACCAAAGAGTTTATGAGTAAATGAGTGTATGGGTGTATGAGTTTATGAAAAAAAACAGTTATAATTTTTCAATAAAGAATAGTGTAGACTTAGAATCTTTAATTTATTTTCATTTTATTATAAATACTGATAAACCCATTTACTTATATACCCATTTACTTTACTATCCGTGTTCTCTGTGTCTCTGTGGCAAAATTAAGGAGGTTATATGTGGTATTGGTATGTAGTTGCTTTTGTAGTGTCTTATTTTCTTGGTAGCATACCATTTGGGTATATTGTTGGTCGTATTAAAGGGCATGACCTTCGAAAGGAAGGTAGTTGTAATGTTGGGACGACAAATGTCTTTAGAGTTGTTGGGAAGAAAGAGGGGATCATGGTTTTTATTCTTGATCTACTAAAGGGATTTATTCCTGTATTTTATTTTGCCCAGATTTCTCCCTATGTAGGTATTTCTGCGGTATTGGGTGCAATTATTGGGCACGTTACAACGCCATTTCTACGTTTTAGAGGTGGTAAGGGTATAGCTACTGGTTTTGGAAGTCTCCTTGCACTTATGTTTGTTCCAGCGCTCTTAATTTTAGCTGTATGGATTATTCTCCTAGGTGTTACAAGAAGAGTCTCAGTAGGCTCTCTTGGAGCTGCTATTGCACTACCCATTTTTTATTACTTTACGAGTGACCCTATTTTAACTCCAATGTTAATTATTACTGTTCTAATAACAATAATCGTATTTATTGCCCATCGTTCTAATGTAAGACGTCTCATAAGAGGCGAGGAAAAACGCATATTTTGAGTTAATATATACCTCCTATCTCTCTCGCAAAGCACGCAAAGA
>SOIB01000017.1 GCA_004377355.1 Candidatus Stahliibacteriota bacterium
ACCCAAGACCTAAGACCTAAAATCTACTCCTTAATCCTGTCTTCAGTCTCCAATCTCCAATCGTATTCTATTAACCCACATACGCTAAAATGCACATCCCAATAAATAGGAGAATAGTGGGGATAATTCCGAAAATTGGGAAGAAAATGAATGATAAAAATAGTGCAGAAACACCTCCTCCTACCATATCATAGGCATAAATAGCTGGAGCTGCGATTTCAGCTTTCCTTTCTCCCCCGAGTATAATCGTTGCGATAGGATAAACCCATCCAACAACAATCCCTGCAATACAATTAAGCATAGGAATTAGAATAAGTACTGGTAGTATTGGTGTTTTAATAATGGTAATCAAAAGGATAATAAAGTAAATTAAACCAAAGATGAGGAATCCCAGTTTTATATCTTTATTAAAACTTATTTTCTCCGAGATATATGTTCCTAACCCTACTCCAAACATAAATAATCCTGTTATCAATCCCACAAGATGGTATACATTTCCGTAGATTATTTGCAAAGTTATTATACATAGATAACCACATCCCATGGCCATAGCCCCAATGAGACCTACACGAAAGCCTGTTTTTCTAAATACAAGAGGTATTAGTAGAAAGAATAGAAGAATATATGAAGGTAGATTCAAAATGTTTTTAAATATCCGGGGTAAATTTCCGTGTTTTTCTATCCAGAGGATTAGTGAAAGAATAAATGCTCTTGGCCATGAGTCTCTGTTAAATCCTATAAAGTTGGTTTCTAACTGTTCCCTTAACCTTTCAATTCTGTCTTCCCGTAGATAAGATTGTATTGTATATGAATCAAGATATTCAAAGTTCATTGTGTTAATTTCGTCGATTATTGAACCGATATCAAATTGTAGGGGACTTTGAGAAAAGACAAGATGAAGATTATAACCCGGGATTAGAAAGTAATGCTTGAATTCTTCTCTAAAAGTCCAGAATACAAGGGAGTTATAATCGAGTACAGTTTTACTTAGATAATCTTCTCCTGATGAGATTGAAAAGGTTAAAATCCCACTATCAACCAATACCTTTTTGAGTTCAGATGCAAATTCCAGCGAATAGAATCTATTAGTAGAGAGGCTCAGGGGGTCGCCGATTTCTAAGAATACCGCATCATATTTATTTTTTGTATTTATAACGAACATCCTTGGATCAGAATGCACTAAATGTACTCTTTCTAAAGATTCCTCATCCAGATTTTCTTTTAGGAATTTCATTGCAAAGGGGTCAAGTGCAACGATAGTTAATGAATTATATCGGAGTAATTCTTTTATTTCTCCTGGGTCAGGAAATCCAAGATATAAAATATTATCCTCTTTTCCAGGACTTAAAAGGAGTGGAATATGTACTATTTCTGATAATGCATAAGTTGGATAAGTTACAGAAAGAGCACCATTGAAAAGAAGTGAATTTTCGTCTTCCCTTTTTATTTCAATATACCTGCCATACTTGGTCTCCTTAAGTCTTACCAATTCGAATCCACTATAGAGGTTATTATAGCCAAACTTCATTAACTTATCTGATATTGGGGATAAGAAAAGCACAATAAAGATAAGCATAAGAGGAATAAATCTCTTACCCTTTAAAATAACAACAGGAAGAAGTGCAAGTGCACTGATCAGGAAGAGATTTCTTATGGGTGATATAAACGTAACAAAGAGATAAGAAAAGAATATTCCACCCATAAGATCGCCTATTGCTTCCAATATATAGGGTCTGGTAATTCCTCTTACACCACCACCGATAATGTGCGAAAACTTCTTTAATCCAATAGAAAAAATAAGACCAAAGTTTATATACACAGGCAAGAGTAGAATAAAAGCTTCTAATAGGAGAGGAATTGGTCCTGTTATCTCCCCAGGTCCATAACCTATGATTGCAGGCAATAATCTAATAAGAAATACTGAGACTGGGAGGAGAATCGAAAGAGTTAAAAATGGAAGGTATAGTAGATTGTGTGATAATTTCCGACCGATAAATGAACCAAGTGCAACGCCCAAAAGCCAGCCTGCTACCACAAGACCATAGGTTAATTCATTCCCAAAGAATATCATGTAGATTTCTCTGATTAGTATATTTTGAGTAAGAACCGATAGAAAGCCAGATAGAAAAAGGAATGTTAAGTACAATTTAGGAGGTTATTTCTTGAAGGATTTTTGAGAGTCTCTGTTCTGACAATGGTCTTCCTTTGTATGATACATATACGAGGAGGATGCAAGTAGTTGGATTCTCAATATTAGAGAGTGTGATTTCACAATTCTTACATAAATTCAGTAACTTTCCAACGAGTGACTTATTCTTAGGGGTTGCAATTACTATGGCTGTACCACCTGTTAATTCAATATAATCCGCTAAAATCTCATTTCTTTTATGTTTTATGTTGATATTGTGAGTGATTTCGATGACCTTGGTAATATCAGAAGTAGAAGTGCTTAGTCTCCAGAAGTCTTCTAAGTTATAATAAATTAGTTTAACTTTCTTCTCTGGAACTTCTGGTAGACTTTCCAGAACGGATTGTAACTTAAGTGTATCTGTCTTTCTTAATCCTTCGTCAAAATCACGAAAATTTCCAATTGCTTGTTTTATAATTCCTTTGGTCTCATCGTATAACTCCATGGTGCTCTCATATTTATCCAGGTCTCCTCTGACATCAAATATATTCACAACTACATTCCCATATATCTTTGGAGGATGTGTTGAAAGAAGTGAAAGACCATCAACCCGATCGAATCCTTCCAATATTCTTGTTACCTTCTTTACCTTATCCTTTCTACCGGAGACCACAATGATTTTAAATACGAGGAAGAATTCTGAAGAGTCCATGACAGAGAAGAATACCTGTGGGATTCTACAATTCTTGAATTCTGTGACGAGATGTGGGATAATTGCTCTAAGGTAATGTTCGAACCCACTTTTTGTTTCTAAAAGCACTCTACCACTCCCGGAGCGAGCTTTTCTATGTAGTCTTTTTAGGACATTTTTTATTCTCATTTGAGATGATGGAGGATATGAATGTCCCACTTTATCGCATATCTCTATACGAGCAATCAGTATACCATCAGGATTGGTAAATTCTTTGATATATGAGATTTTCATATTTGGGAGAACGAAAGAGATTGAATTAATTATTCCTTTCAAGAGCATATCTTTTTCGAAAACTCCGACAGATATTCCTGTAAGATGTTCTTTGGTTGTCTTAATGTTCTTCACATATATTTGAATCTCGCCCTTACTATCAAGGACATCCTGCTGAATCTTATAATTATTAATAATTTGCATAGCCAGGTCTTTAGGGGAGCGTTCTGATATGTAAGCTTTTGAGCGGGAAGCGAAAAACTTGAATGTTTCCCCTTCTGGTCCTAAAAGTTCTTTTAGATATTTCTTTTTTGCATTCTTTTCAATTATATCTACTACCTCAGAATAGACCTCAAGACGTTTTGATTCTATGGTAAGGAGAAGTCTTTTTGCAAGGCTACCAATTGAGGTTCTGCGAATATTTTCAATTATCACTTTTTTATCTAACAGGAATTTTTTTAACTCTACTTCATTTTCAATTTTTATTACTGCTATAATAATACCCAACTGACTTCCTTCCACTTCCTGTGAAAGTCCAGATATGTGATTTAGATTCCATCCTTTTTCATGAATTGTTCCTAGTACTGCTTCTCCGAAACCAGGCCAGTCTCCTGCAATTACACCAATTGAAACACATATGGGATAAAGAGGCTTCGTTGGGGGTTCTTCGTGGTATATATGGATATGTTTTTTATCCTTGTGCCATTTATTCACAAGTTTTTTAACCAGTTTTTCTTCTTCCTCTACAGGAAAGAAACAACGGAAGTGGTCATAAATATTTCTTTTCATCAGTGAGTTAGTGCATAAAGATATATATTTATACCCATTCGAAATGCTTTTTCTCTTATATCTTCAGGGTCATGATGAACAGAAGGGGCTGCCCACCCATCAGATAGGTTGCTGTTATAGGTATAAAAGAGGGAAAGCTTTCCATTTATAAAAAGCCCATACCCCATAGGTGGACCTTTATAATGTTCATGAACTTTGGGTAACCCTAAAGGGAAGTCATAGAAGATGTGGTATATTTCATGATCAGAGGGTAGCTCCACTAAACGATGTTCGGGAAATATTTTTTCAATCTCACCCCTGAAATACTCATCCATACCATAATCATCATCTGCATATACAAATCCACCATTCCATAGATATCTCTGCAAAGCTTCCTGCTCTTCTTTTGATAGCTCAATCTTACCATGTCCTGTAATGAAAAGGAAGGGGTGAGAGAAGATTTCAGGGTCATCTAAAGTTAAAATCTTCTCTTTTTCTTTTAAGTGTATATCAGTCCTCTTATTTATCTCTCTTGCAAGATTGGGTATAATATCAGGGTCATTATACCAATCCCCTCCAGAATATTTAACTCTTACTATAGATGGATTGAATACAATGGATAATAATATTAGGAAGACCATATCTAACCTCTGGGATGATAAGAGGATACAATATCACGGAGGTATGATCTATCAATATGAGTATAAACTTGAGTTGTAGAGATATCCGAATGGCCGAGCAGAATTTGAACAGTTCGCAGGGATGCTCCCCCTTCTAAAAGATGTGTTGCAAAGGAGTGTCTGAGGGTGTGAGGCGTGACATTTTTCTTAATACCTGATTGTAATACATATTTACGGAAATTTTTCCATAGCCCAACTCTGGAAAGTTTATTTCCATTTCGAGTTAAGAATAGATATGTAGATGAGTTTTTATCGAGTTCCATTCTTGCATTTGTTATATAATTCATAACCGCACTCTTTGCCTTAGAGCCTAATGGAACAATACGTTCTTTACTGCCCTTTCCTTTAACCCTGATAAAATCTTCTTTTAAGAATAAATCTTCCAAATATAGATTTAAAAGTTCAGAAATACGAAGCCCACATCCATACATTAGTTCTAAAATTGCCCTATCACGAATTGAGAAGGTTGAATTTCCATTGATGCTTTCAATCAGGTTTTCAACCTCAGAAGCAGAGAGAACAGTTGGAAGTTTCCTTTTAAGGCGTGGAGATTCTATATTGTCAATAGGGGATTCTAAAAGAAGTCCTTCTCCGATGTAAAAACTGAAAAACATTCTTAGAGATGATAATTTCCTTGCTATTGATGAGGTGGAGTAGTTTGAAGACTTAAGTTTGGATATATAGTTTAATAAATCATCCCTTGTGATATCATTTAATTCCTTTCCTACTTCGTTAAGGAAGGGAAGAATATCTCTTTTATAAGCGTTTACTGTATTTGGGGATAATTCCCTTTCAGCCTGAAGATAATAAACAAAATCTTTTATTACCTCACTGTTATTACTCATTAGAAGAAAAGTCCTCAAGTTCCCAGATAACAGAATCAGCCGGCAATTCTTTTTTTATAAGCCCGACATTAGGGGCATACCATTCATATGTAATGGTACTATCTTCATCCTCTATAGTCATTCTTCGAAGACGATATACCTCATCATAATTTCCAAAGGGGACTGAAATAGTTGTTATTTCAACCGAATCAACTGATATAAAAAGACTTTTATAGACTGTATCTCCTATAAAAACTGTAGAAAAATTAAACTGTGCTTCCCAGGAATCATTTTTAATAAATGGTAAGCGCAGATAAGGTTCACGAATCTTCCCGAATGATATACTTTCTCCAAGATAAGTCATCGTAAGTTCCGTTAATAGGTTCACTTCTCCCTCCCTTCGCTCGTACAGTATCTCTTCACCCTGTACAGAAACCAGGTATACAGTGTCGTATGATATTACTTCTATCTGTGCCTGGGAGGTTGCCTCTCCCTCTACCTTATATATCCATTTATTTCCCACCTCAAGTGGAAAATAATCAGCGCTCATACGAATGGAGAAAGGGTTACTACAGCCTGAAACCAATCCCAATATCAAGGAAATCAACGTCAATTTCTTCATCAAATATCTCCTTTAAAGTGAAACCTATCTGAAATTGCGGGCTTTCACTTGGAAATAGATACAAAAGACGGAGGGAAAAGACAGGTGAGAATCCTGTTTCTTGATTATTAGTTCTTTCCCGGGAAATCTTGAGAGCACCAACTTCTGGTAGAATAGATAAGTGATTCAATAGTATAAATTCTTTTCCTGCTGTCAATCCATACATTTTTATTTCATAATTACTTCTTTTATAATCCGAGAAAATCAAACAACAGTCTATATAGTATCTCTGGTTTATCGCAATAGATAAACCAGAGGGGGTATCTAAAGAGTTTGTTCCTTGTGGAATGGAAGAACTTACGAGTAAGTCAAAACCTAAAAGTAGATTGAGAATCATAATGTTATAATAGAAATCTTTTATTATTTGTCAAGCAGTTTCAAAACTTAAAAGACGATGTCCGTTGAAAACCTCCAGTTTCATCTATAACTTCTCTCAACTTTTGAGCTAAATCTGCAGCACTAAAGGGTTTCTGTAAGAAGTTTGTTTCATCAGAAAGGATACCATGTTGCAATGTAATTTCCGACGAATAGCCTGAAACATATAGTACTTTGACATTTGGGCGTTCTGCTTTGAGCTGTTTAGCCAGTTCTTTACCATCTATTTTAGGCATTACAAGGTCTGTTAGAAGTAGATGAATTTCACCATTGTGCTCTCTTGCAAGGTTGATGGCTTCTTCACCATCAGATGCTGCAATTACATTGTATCCCAATCTCTCCAGGACTCGGACGCTAAAACTCCTAACTAATCCTTCATCTTCGACAAATAAGATTGTTTCATTACCTTCTGGTAGTGTTTCATCCCTCTCTTTTAGAATGATTTTTTCTGCTTCTTCATAAACACGAGGTAAGTATACATCTACAATAGTGCCTTTATCCAGAATACTTTCTACTGTGATATATCCATCGTGCTGTTTGACAATACCATAAGCGGTTGAAAGACCTAATCCTGTGCCTTTCCCTTCCCCCTTTGTTGTGAAGAAAGGTTCAAAAACATGCTCTACTACTTCCTTTACCATCCCGACACCGGTGTCGCGAATTGTAATTCTGACATATTCCCCTATTTTACTTCCTATATGCTCATGTACAAAATCTTCATCAATTGTAATATTCTCAGTCTTTATAGTGAGTTTTCCACCCTTTAGCATAGCATCTCTGGCATTAACAACTAAGTTTACAATAACCTGTTCAATCGAGCCTGGATCAGCCCTCACAGACCCAAGATTTTCACCAGGAAGAGTAACCAGTTCAATATCTTCTGTGATTATACGGAGAAGCATTTTATCTATTTCAAGGATTAAATCATTGATGTTTATGACCTTTGGTTTAATGGGCCTTCGGCGGGAAAAGGCTAATAGACGGTCAGTGAGTGTTATGGCTCGGTCAGCAGCCTTAAGGATTTGTTTTACATCTTCCCGCTTGGGATCCAGAGGGAGCAACCCATCTTTTATAAAATTTGCGTAACCTGTGATAGCAGTAAGCAAATTGTTGAAATCGTGAGCAACACCACCAGCTAAACGTCCTACGGTTTCCATCTTTTGTGACTGTATTAGTCGTTCTTCGAGGCGCTTTCGTTCTGTGATGTTAAGGGTTGACTCGACAGCTCCAACAACCTCACCATTCTCATTTTTAACGGGTGTTCCCCGAACTAACCATCTCCTACCGTCAGGTGTCGTCATTTCCCTTCGCTGGAACTCTCCTGTTTCAATAGCTTTCAGAACAGGACATTCTTCGCAAGGTTCATTTCTTTGATACCATATTGTATAGCAATGTTGCCCTATCAATTCATCAGGGTCCAAACTAACAGATTCACCAGAAGCATTATTTGCCCAGACTATTTCTAAATCATTGTCAAGATAGGTAACGAGTTCTGACAGTGAATCGAGGATAATTGATTTTTCCTTTTCTGAGGTTTCTATAGCTTCTGTTGCCTGTTTCCGTTTTATGGCGATAGCAACCTGACCGGATACCATTTCAAGAATATCTAAATCTTTTTCATTATAAAGAGAAGCATCTGTATAACTTTGAACAGCTATAGCCCCAATAACTTCATCTTCAATTTTTAAGGGTGCCCCAAGCCAGACTTCTGCAGGAGAGACACTTATTTCCTCTGAAAAAGAATCCATTGATTCTATTTCTCCAGCCTCTTTTAATTTCTGCATTACGTCTATAGTGGCAAGAAGCGGTTTATCATTCTTTATTACATAAGCGGTTAATGTTTTGCCAGGTGGGAACTCTGTGATTTCATCTTTTTCGTCCACATAATAAGGGAGTTCAATAATATCTTTTTCTTTATTATATAGTGCGATATAGAAATTAGTTGTATCCACAACTTTACCGAGATGTTGGTGGATTTCTTTGAAAAGTTCATTTAGATTTTCAGTTGTATTAACTGCATATGCAATTTTATTTAATATTAGTTGAATCGTTTCAGAACGCTCACGTTTCTTCATAACTTTAGAGAAGAGTATACCACTTGTGATAAAGAGTACAGACACAAGAGACCGTAGATATAAAACATTGATGGGGATATCAAGAATAAGCATTCCCAACAGTGTCCCCTCATGGTATAAAAAGAAATATGAAAGAATGGCATCAAATAACCAGTAAAAAAGCGAAAAGACTATTGAGAATCCAATAATTCTATCTTTGATTTTCATAAAATCTAATAATTTCTTCATCCGATTATAATAGTAAGAAAAGATATGGAAGTCAAG
>SOIB01000201.1 GCA_004377355.1 Candidatus Stahliibacteriota bacterium
CCGATATTATTTTCTTTACAATAGGGAAGAAGTTCTTTTTCCATGTCTCGCTTTAGCATACTATAAGGTGGTTGAAGAGATGCTACAGGATGAATCTCCTGAACACGCTTAATTTGTTCAACAGAAAAGTTTGAAACGCCTCCATAACGGATTATACCTTCTTCAATGAAATCGATTATGGTTTCCCAGGCCTCTTCAATGTCCCTGTCAGGTTCTGGCCAGTGAATCTGATAGAGGTCAATTACATCTACCTTTAATCTTCTAAGGCTTTCTTCAACTTCTCTTCTTATACTGTCTCTTTTAAGAACCCCTTGAATATTACCGTCTTTATCCCATCTCCGACCACATTTGGTTGCAATGAAGGGTTTTTCCTTTAATCCTTCTATAGCTTTACCTACTATCTCTTCAGAATGACCAAATCCATAAATAGGTGCAATATCTATCCAGTTGACTCCTATCTCTAAGGCATATAAGATAGTATTTATTGACTCTTTATCATCCTGATGACCCCATGCAAATTTCCAACTACCTCCTCCTAAAGCCCATGTCCCAAGGCCAACAGTTGTCAGATTCACATCAGTATAACCCAGTTTTCTTGTTTTCATAAATTCCTCCTTCTGATACGAGAGATGAGTATAATAAGATTAACCTTAAAACTCCAAGCTCATACCATCTGAAGCAGCTATTACTTCGACTCCGAGCTCTGAGGTCAATCTCTCTGCAACTTCCCAGGGCTTTGCCTTTATCATTGACCAACCGAAATGTGTAAGGACTGTCTTTTCAGGTCTTATTTTTGAAATTATCTCTTTAGCATCATGTATAGAAAGATGCATTACTTTGCTACTTTTATGAGGTTTATATCTTACTACATTTAATATTAATATATAAGAATTCTTATAACTCTCGATTAACTCGGGGAAATAATTTGTGTCTACAAGAAATGAAATCTTCTTACCATTAAAATCGAAAATTATACCATACGTTTCCACGGGATGTCTGTGTTTTATAGATGTATTAAATGTGAAATCACCAATTTGATATTTTTTATTCTCTTCTAATATTTTAATATCCTCTAAAAAATCTCTCAAGTAATTCAAAATAACTGCATTTCTGCCAAAAAGACAATCATTAGGAGCAAAGAGGGTTCCCCCTTTTTTAAGACCACCTTCTGTCATAGCATCTATCAGTATGTTAGCATCATTTGTGTGGTCGATGTGAGCGTGGGATAGTATAATTGCATCAATGGTAGTTACATCAATGGGTGGTCTTGATTTTGCACATCTTACTAGAGTTCCAGGACCAGGGTCAAGAATAATATTCTTGTCTTTTATTTTTATAAAAGTACCTGCTGAATACCTGAGTTGCTTTGCTACTACATACCTGGCACCTGCAGTTCCAAGGAATTTTATATGGTCATCGCTGTCCATTCTTGGAATCCCCTATCTTTTTTATAGTTTTTTTAATTCTTATTTAATTAGCCAAAGAAGAATCTAATGCCTAAACCAAAGTCAATATCTACATCTGTTTCTGGGATTACATCTAAAGTAGGCACTAATTCAAAAAATATATCTAAAGGTGTATTAGGAATAAAGTAATCCATCCCTAAAGGTATTCTAACACCAATTTCTGTATTAGAGCCTTCCTTAGCTTTTATTCTACCCCCGAATCCATAGTAAATGGGAAGTTTACCTTTTTCGAGTTTGATGAGTTCAAAGTTATGAAATATATAATCTCCATAGATATGAAAATGTTTTTCTCCTGTCAAAGACCAACCGGCAGCTCCACATATTGCTCTATATTTTCCTCTCCATAACTTTAAACTAATTCCAGTAGGTTCTCCCACAACTACTCCAATTCCGAACCCACTTTCCTGTCCTAATACAGAAGTACTTAAAAATAATAATCCAAATATTATCAATGTTATTTTTCTTAGCATAATGTCCTCCTTTTATCTATGCTTTTTTATTTCTTCAAGTAACTTTTCTGCTTCTACTTTATCTTTAAGATAGAAATCTGCGGGATGAGTTGGATTCTTAATCTCTAACATCTTATTAAGGTAACTCTCTGCTTTATCATATTCCTTTTTCTTTATATAAACATTTGCAAAGTCTATATAGAGGATTGAGTAGTTAGAATCTATTGCAACTGCTTTATTGAGATATTCAAGCGATTTATCTAAATTTCCACCAAAGAGTCTCGGGAGTTCATAATATAATACAGCCAATCCGTCCATCGCTCCTGTATGTTCACTCTTTAATTCTAAAGCCTTCTCAAATTCTTTTCTTATTGCGGGGACTAATGACAAAGATTTCATTACTCCTCGTACCTGTCCTACTCTACCAATATTTACACTGAGCCAGAAATGTCCTTCAGGGTTATTGTCGTTGATTTTTATCAATTTCTCTGCTATTTCTTGACCCTTTTCGTAAAGGGTTAGTCTTTCATTTTTGTCAGTCGTCTTATCTCCTAATGTGTAATACAACCTTGCAAGTTGTCGAAGAGTTTCTTCATTTCCTGGTTCTTCTTTTAAGACTTCTTCTAACAATAGTTTGCTTTCATCAAGATAGCTTTCTTCCTCATGACGATTTTCATATATATAGTCAGCCTTATCTAGTTTTTCCTGGACTGTCAACGCCAAAATTATAAATATATATTGCATAAGTACACCTCCAT
>SOIB01000101.1 GCA_004377355.1 Candidatus Stahliibacteriota bacterium
ATCTCTTTGACTTCTTCCGGGTCCAGCCGTTCTGACATCGCGGTATATCCGGTAAGATCGGAGAAAAGAACCGTAACGTGCTTTCGTTCACCTACGATGGGGGGAACATCGTTAGGTTTTATATCAACTGCGGGCTGAAGAGGTAGGCTTTCAGTCTCTGAAACATTATCTAAGGTTTCTAAAGGGGATTCAAGTTTACAGCCGCATCCATCACAAAATTTACTGCTTGCCCTGATGGAGTTACCGCACTCGGGGCAGGAAAGTTCGAATTTATGTCCACATTCGCTGCAAAACTTAGCCCCTTCACGATTTACAAACTGACAATCTGGACATTTCAATATGGTGCCCTCCATTTAAAGGTTAAGCAGTTTGAAAGATGTTGAAGTAACGTAGGATGGTGAAATAGAAATATCGTAAATATGACTTTGTGTCAAATTTGAAAGTATACTATATATTGTAGTGGGGCACCAATGTGGATTTTGCAGATATCTCTTACCGAAAACGAAATATCACCCAGATACCGATACATTGAGATAATCTGAACCTCGGTTAAATTTGTGATATGCTCTAAAATTAGCCCCAAATTTGACGGAGTTCCGACTACATATATCTTGCCAGACAACAAACTATCTGAAATCATAAAATAATTACATATAGGCTCTGCCTATCTCACGATTTCAGCCGGTTGATATATTGCTTTTCATAGCAGTTGCGTTGCCAGTTTTAGTTATGTTGTTAGTATTGAATTTTCTTCATTTAGTTCTTCTTATCTTCTTCCCATAAAATTTAAAAATTATATCTAATTCTTCTAATTCTCTTTCATTTAATTCTTTTTCTTGATATCTTATTCTTGACCATGACCAGCGGAATGGGAAGTAAATAGAAGAACAAACCTCACCTTTCCGTGGTCATTAAAAACCTGATTATCAGGGCCTCAGGGCGAAAGGAGAAGTGATTTATATGAAGTCTGAACGCCTAGGGAAAGACAAATAGTTGCTCTGCCTGAGCGGCCTCTAAGGAAGCTATTGGCATTCTGAGATCCAACCGCAGGGGTGCCCAGGCCGTCTCGAATTATGATGCAAGTCATTCTTACAATTTTGTAACTAATCTCATAATCAACTGAATACATTGCCAATATGAATTTTTCGCGCCTTCCTCAATAAATCGAAAAATTTCAAATGTATAGGTGGGCTCACAACATAATAGCAGATATCAACTACGGGGTAACGGTTGGGGTGAGGGGCGCGCCAAAAGCCTTGCCAGTCAAGGCCGCCGCGGATCTTCGCGGCCCTCTCCACCCTTTTGGGCATTTTACCTTTAATAATTCTAGGAGGAGATCACTCCGTCCTCACCGATGAATTTTGAAGGCCTTATGTACATGAGTTCGAATTCTTGAGAAAACTGGTAAATGATACCTATAAATTCCCAATGAAGAGACCTTTTTATAAAAACTGGGCCCCCACTAAGACCACTAATGTCATACAATTCTTCCTTGTTATGTAAATCTAATGTTACTACCCAATACTCCCTTTCAAACTGACAGACTATATACTCATCAGTCACCGAAGCAACACCGCAAGCTCCACTACTATAAGTGTCAAACATGATTTCATTACTTGATAGATGCTGTCTCCAGCGACCAGGGAAACCGCCAAAGGCTACGAAATCTTTCTCGTTAACGCTATTAGGAGGCCAAAAAGGTGGCATGAAGAATAGAGAGCCTATTTCTCCTCCAGCAGAAATTTCTTTTGCTTGTTCTGGTGTAAGAGAGATAGTAACAATATCCAATTCTTCGCTTTCAGCAATTATTTGGTCTAACGGGTTAAATTTGAGATTTCCTATTTGAAATATTGAATCTTGGCGACTTTCAATTTGTTCTTTGAAAGGTGACAAAACATGATAGCAAGTAATTGCTAAATTTCCATTGCCGAAGTTGATGAGTGAAGCCGTCCCATTACTAATCTTTGATTTTTTACTGACAGCGGGGCTTTCACCAAAAAAAACAGGAGCAGCAAACCTCATTGGGAATTTTGTCATTTCTTTCCCGAGAGGACCGGCTGTCATCTTCTTGGCTTTTTCTACAAGTTTTGGGTCGTAATTATTGTCCATCTTATAGGTGCCCAACGAAGTGATTATATCCTTATGGATAACATTACTTTTGTAATATTATCTGTCAAATTTCAATGTTCGGTGTAGTTTGCGAATAACATTCCACGGTACATCAGAAAATCGCTCAAGTAAAATATCATAAGGTCTGTAGAATTTTGGTCTGCCTGTGATACCTAAATAGGGTTTTATCTATAGTCCCGCGTAAAAGCAAGTGGTTGATTGCTCGACTTGATTAACATCCGACAAATGTATTAGGGAGTTAAATAGCGGGATTATTGATAAAATAAAGATGAACGAAGCCCAAATCTTGGCATGGAAAATGCTATATGGGTAAAGTATCCACTTTCTCTTTTTGCGAATAATTACAGCAGGTAATATCGCACACTTTTGATACAAAAAAAAGAGAAAATGCAAACGGTTTCTAAAAAATTTTCTAAAACGACAATTTGAAAGAATAAAGAATATTGAGATTTAATGGGAAAAGCCGTTGAGCAAGCAAAGAAAAAACTGCCGCGGAGCGGTTTCGTTCATCTTGCCAGTAT
>SOIB01000018.1 GCA_004377355.1 Candidatus Stahliibacteriota bacterium
ATTTTCTTTGCGGTCTTTGCGAGAAACTAAGAGGGTTGTTGGGTATTTTACACTTTGCATTTTGCATTGAACAATTCCCTTGACTTTATTTACAAAGGTATTATTCTTACCGTGCTATGCTACTGATTCTGTTATTTCTCAGCTCTTTTCCCTATGGGGAGGTAATTGTTGATATAGATGTGGAAGGTATAAAAGAGGTTGATACTGCCCTTGTAGTTCACTCTTCTGGTTTAAGAATTGGAGACATTTTAACCTCCAATAAGGGAATAAAAACAATAAAGAATCTTTATGCAACAGGTCTATTTAAAGATATAGAACTAGATGCCTCAAGAGAAGGTGCGGGTATTAAAGTCATAATTAAACTTTCAGAAAACCCCCGATTGAAATCTATTAATTTTGAAGGAAATGTTAAAATAGGTGATGAAGACCTATCTTCATTTGTGGATTTGTCCCCACCAGCGCTTCTTTCGGATTATAAATTATTTAGGATAAAAAGAAAAATTCTGGGACTTTATAAAGAAAAAGGTTTTTCAGGTACTGAAGTTTCTATCTTGGAAAAGGCGGATGAGAATGGTGTGATGGTTACATTTAAGATAGATGAGGGTGAAAAATATATAGTGAAAAAGATCAGATTTAACGGAAATGAAGGTTTATCTGACCACGAACTTTCAAAAGTTTTATCAAACAAAACAAAACCCTGGTGGATGTTCTGGAGGAACACGGATCTTAAGATTGATTCTTTGAAGACTGATATTTACAAAGTTAAAGCACTTTACAGGAAGAAAGGATATCTCGATGCAACCATTGATACATTTTTCGTAACTTATGAAGATAATAAAGCCATTATTGATTATACTGTTTTGGAGGGAAGATTATACTATTTTGGTGAGACTACTTTTCAAGGGACTGAAGATATGGGCTTTGCATCAACAAAGGTGAAGTGGGAGAAAGGGCAAAGATACGATGAGGAGAAAATTCAGAAAACTATTGAGACACTATATAATTATTATACAGATATTGGGTTTCTATATACAGCAATAATTCCTGAGTATTCAGTTGTCGATGATTCACTCATTGATATCAAAATCTATATAGATGAAGGAAACCCTGTTTATCTAAAGCATATTAATATAATTGGTAATACCAAGACTTACGATAAGGTTATTCGTCGTAACCTAACTATTTATCCAGGGGAGTTGTTTCGAAGAACGGAGCTTATAGACAGCCAGCGAAATATTTTCAGGCTGGGATACTTTGAAGATCTTGGATTGAATGTAGAAAATACTGGTGGCATGGATTCAGTAAATCTGATATTTGAGGTTAAGGAAAAGCAAACAGGTCAATTTATGGCTGGGATTGGATACGGTCAGAGTGTAGGGCTAACGGGCAATATTAGTGCGACAATGCCCAACATTTTTGGAACAGGTCAGTCAGTAAGTTTCTCATATGAAAGGACACTTCGTAGTGCAAAAGAAAATGTCATTCAAAATGTGAGTATTGGCTATAGGCAGCCATGGTTGTTTGATACTCCAACTTCAGTAGGTTTTGATCTATATAAACTTTATTCTAGATGGGAATACTTTGGTCAGGACAAAGGAGGAGGCTCTTTTTCTCTGGGGAGAATTCTTACAGCGAAAAGAAACCTTCAAGGGACTTTTACCTACAAATTAGAGAGAACAGAACTGGAAATTCTAGACGAAGAGGCATCTCCGTATATTAAAGCTCAAGAGGGAATAAAATGGGAGAGCTCATTGGGTGGTAGGTTAATTTATGATTCTCGTGATTCATATATAGCGGCTAGTGTAGGAAGTTATTATTCAATAAATGCCAAGTATGCAGGAGGGTTTCTTGGGGGTACTTTACATTACTGGAGGATCGTATTGGAAGCAAGGAAATTTCACTCCGTTTATGGTGATTTAGTTCTTATGAATAGATCCCGGATTGGATACACATATTCACCAGATGTAGAAGTTCCACTTTATGAAAGGTTCTTTATGGGAGGAATAGGTTTTTGGGGTCTTAGAGGTTATGAAGACAGGAATATTGGGCCTTTTTCTGGAATCTATCCTAGTAGATATCCTATAGGAGGTAAATTCGCTATCTTAAATAATCTTGAACTACGTTATAATCTTTCAAAGACAAGCTATGCAATGATATTCCTGGATGCGGGGAATAGTTTTGAAGATATTCAGAATGCAAAATTATCTGACTTATTCTATGGAATTGGTGGTGGCTTTAGATTTGAAGTCCCTATGATGGGAATCTTTGGTATCGATTTAGGTTATGGTCTAAATGAAGAAAAGGGAAGAGAATGGAGAACACATTTTCAGTTAGGTATGACATATTAATAATCTTAGCACTTATAATCTCAGGATGCGATTCAAAGAAAGATTATGAATTTGACCCGGTGGTTGTTCCTACACGGAGTATCAAGATTGATTCCCTCTATACAACCACTGAATATATCCCAACTGGTGGGGGTGATAGCTTGTTCTCTGGAGTAAAAGGCAATTTTGATGTATACTCTATTTTAAAATTCGATACTATTCCAGGAAGTTACGATAGTATTTTTATTAAATTAAAATCAGATTCAACAAATATTGAATTGCAGTTCTATAAGGTTATTGATGAATGGTTTGAGGATTCACTTTACAAATGGGAAGACCTAACATTACTCATAGATACTACGGTAGTACTTGATACTTCTATAGTAAATACTGCAAATCCTCTAATTAAGTTGAACGACCAGTCTATAAATGTTATAGATGAATATGGGATTGCAATCTATTCTGATTCATTTTATTCCTTTGCATCAAGAGAAGAGAATGAGCCGAAACTAAGAATCTATATAGGAGATTCGATCCGTGATTTGAGTTGTCTGGGAGACCTATTTATTGTGAATAATCCTTATGATAGTCTTCTCACTGACACACTTTTAATAGGTAGGGGTCTTGATATTAAACCCACTCTATTTATACCGGTTGATTCCTTACCTTCTAATAGAGATAATATTGTAAGAGCCGGGCTCATTTTTAAAGTTGAAGAACCTCTACCTTTTAATATAGTAGCATATGATTCGGGAGGATTTGAATATTCATCAAAAGATTATATAGAAGGAGATACAAATTTTATCGAGTTTGATTTAAGGACACTTATTCAATCAGATTTCCTAAAAAGTCATATAAAAGTAGTAATTGGAGCCAAAGATAGATTGGGGGGCATTGATGTTAAAACCCTTAAACGTCTTGACCGTGGAGATCTTCGAATCATGTGGGCTGAGATAGGTATGAAATGAATTATATAGTTATACTGATTTTAGTTATTGCCAATCCCCTATATGCTGAGAATATACCTGGAGAATGGATTGGTGAGATTGGTTTATCAGAATCACCAGTGTTAGACGGAAACGTTTTTGCAAATCCTGCAACAGCAGATACATTGGATTTTATCTCTGTTAGTACACGTTTTTCTTTTGATGACTATGAATTATTTAATGCTACGCTTTCTTCTGTTACTTTATCAATGCCAACCTTTTATGGTTGCTTAGTGGGGGGAAGGGTTAATGTGTTGTATGATTCAAAACTTGATGGAGAGATCAATCTTTCAAATGAGTGGGATTCTTATACTGAATATTTTACAAGGCGAGGTGGCATTGACCAATATAGCTTTTTCCTGAAGAAATCATTTGCACCTTTTTCTCTTGGGTTTGATATTAATCTTTTAAATGGGAAAATTGAAGATAAATGGAAGATTGTTTTTGATGAATATAGTGATATTTTTGATACTCTGCCTACATATTTCAGAGGTTATTCAGCTGGAATCGGGATTGTCTATCACTTGAAAGATTTTAGAGTGGGTGGATATTACGTTTTTTATCAAAATCTGAAATATTGGAGAGATGGTGAAGATAAAGATGAATTCAATCTAGAGAGGCGTGCTAGTTTAGGACTTTCCTATTCGTTTGACAAAGGAAAGAGTATAATGTTATCTGCTGATAAAAAGGGAGCTTTACTTACTGGAAGATATGGTCCAATCGTTATAGGATATGGAAGGATTTATGGTTCAGGGTATGAACTTGATATAGAAGGTAATCGATTCATGGGAGGAATAGTTCTATCCCTTAATAAAGCTCCTATCATGATAACACTAGAAAATAGAAGATATCTTGGAGAATTTAGTGATAACGAATACATCGGAACAATATCGATTAGTATAACCGGTGAAGAAGGAGGTAGATGATGAGAAAATATTCGATATTTCTCATCCTCCTTGCCTTATCTCTGTTTTCACAGAATAAGATTGGCTTTATTGATTCTCAGAGGGTACTAAATGAATATCGAGGAGCAGCCGAAATTAAAAGAAGATATGAACAGAAGGTGGTAGAATGGAAAGATAAAGCCGAGAACTTGAAAAAAGAGATAACAAATTTAAGAGAGGCGCTACAGACCCAGAGCATGATACTCTCAGAAGAAGCAAAATTGAGAAAGGTGCAGGAGATTGAGAATAAAGAAATTGAATACCAACAGTTTGTTCAGAACGTATGGGGAGCAAATGGAGAAGCTGAGGCATTAAACAAAGAGTTGATGCAACCCCTTCTTCGTGAGATTGACACATTAATTACAAAGATTGGTGATGAGGAAGGTTTCGCAATAATACTCGATGCATCATCAGGTGCTCTGGTCTATGCAGATGACGAGATGGATATAACGGACAGAATAATCGAATTTTTAAACAGAAAATATCTCCCCGAAGCTACAGAAAGGATTGAGTACTATGTTTTTAAATTTGTGGAAGAGGATGCTGATGCAAAATCAAGAGATCTTGGAGCGCGGATAAAGAATTTGACTAACATAGCAATCAAGAACAGTGGGGGTTTTAAAGAGATTGAACCCCAACCATTGAATAATGCAAAGAGTGCTCTTGGAATAATTAGGGAAGAGGATATTGATGTTAAATCTGCTATTGAACTATTAAGGATTACTGATGGTAATTTTGTAGTCATTGGAAGGACCTGGCTTGAGGGTGGCTTTATATATTTAGAGTTCAACTTGGTTGATAAAGCACAAGAAGATGCTGTTATAACAGAAACTGTTGAGGTAGGAGTAGAAAAAAATCTAACAGACGTAATACCTGAAAAGGTAGTGGGGAAAATTGTAAACTATTATAAATGAAGATAAAAGATCTTGCTAAACTTGTAAATGGAGACATCCTTGGCGACGGGGAATACGAAGTAAAAGAAATCAGTGAAATTGAAGATGTAAAAGAAGGGAGTCTCGTTTTCATTTTTGATATGAGATTAATAGATAAGTTTACTGATAAACTTAAAAGTATCGCAGCTATTGTCCCTAAAATCTTAAAGGAATGCCCTTGCAAAAGTTGCATTATTGTGGAAGATCCCAAGGATGCAATGATTAAGACACTTATGCAATTCTATCACTCCCCTGTAAAATCTTTTCCCGGAAAGAAAGATAACACACATATTGGAGATGCAAAGATTGGCAAAGGCGTGACTATAGGAGATTATACTGTTATAGGTGATGGAACTATAATAGAAGATAGAGTATGCGTCTTTCCTTTTACCTATATTGGTCATAATGTTAAAGTAGGGGAAGGAAGTAAGATTTATCCTCATTGCGTTATTTTAGATAGAACAAGAATAGGTAAAAATGTTACTGTCTATCCAGGTGTTGTAATAGGTTCGGATGGTTTTGGCTATCATAAAAAGGAAGGAAAGTTAGTTCATATACCACAGGTGGGTAGGGTAATAATAGAGGATGATGTTGAAATAGGAGCGTGTAGTATGATAGACCGAGCAACAATAGGAGCCACAATTATTGGAAGAGGAACTAAAATTGATAACAGTGTTCATATAGCGCATAATGTAAAGGTAGGCTCTAACGCAATTATTATTGCCCAGGTTGGTATTGCGGGAAGTTGCACTGTTGGGGATAATGCTGTTATAGCTGGACAGGCAGGAATCGCTGATCATGTAAATATTGGCAATGATTCCACTGTAGCTGCCAAATCCGGTGTTATGAGGGATGTAAAGGATGGTGAGGTAGTGTTTGGTTATCCTGCTGATAGTCGCGCTAGTTTTATGAGAAATGAGGCATACTTCAGGAGACTGCCAGAACTCTTCAAAAGGGTGAAAACCCTTGAAGAATCTAAGTGATATTTTACCTTTTTGTCTTTCTTTTTTCTAATTCTTCTTTTTCGCAAGAGACAGTAGATTATAGAGGAAATAAGATTGTTTTCAGGATAGATTCATCCATTGTGTCTATATATGGTAAGGCAGAAGTCATTTATGGAAATCTTCATGTGTGGGCAGAAACTCTTAATTATTATCTTGAAGATAAATTCCTGGATGCCAGAGGAGAGGTACGTTTTTTAGATGGTAATAATGATATTCGTGCAAAAAGGATGACATATTATATTGAAAGGGAGATTGGGATTGCGTATAAAGCAAAGACAGAGATAGAGAAGGGTTGGTTTTATGGGGAGAAGATACGATATCTTAAAGGTAGTGTATTGAAGATAAGCAATGGTTATTATACAACCTGCGAATTCGATCCTCCTCATTACTGGTTTTATTCGCCTAATATGAGGGTAAATATTGATGAGGACCTGGTTGCAGAGCCTGTTATTCTTCTGGTAAGAGGAATCCCTCTTTTCTTCTTACCTTTTTGGTTTCACCCTTTAAAAAAAGAACGCTCTTCAGGAATCATTACTCCTTCATTTGGCTCCTCATCTTATGAAGGTAAATATATTGAGGATATTGGATGGTATCAGATTCTTGGACCCCATGCTGATGCAATTATTTCTATGGATTACTATACAAAGATGGGAATAAAGGGTCATTTATCTACAAGATGGAAGCTATTCCCTTATGGTGATGGAACCTTATCGGGTAGTTATATCAAAGAGCGAGAAAGTGGAAAGGAACGTTGGTCACTAAAGGTGAACAATCGTTCCAGGCTTCCTGGAAATATTAATTTGAATATCTATTCAGATATAGCTTCAGATAATGAATATTTCTCTGACTATGAAATAGGTGAGGTTGAGAAGTTGATAAGAGATATTTCCTATGGAGGGAATATTAAAGCTATCATTTTAGGATTCGGTGTATATGGTATAGTAGAGCATCGAGAGAATGTAAGAACTGGCTTATTGAGAGAGAAATGGCCATCAATTAATATCACATTTCCGTACATAAATTTTGGAATACTAAATCTAAGAGGTTCGTCAAAATATATAAGGGATGAGAGTAAACACTGGGGAGCAGGGATTCAAGGGGGTGCCAATATTGGTTTTAATTTCTTTATGTTCAATTTAAATGTTGGATCACGAGCATTTAATAATTATTATGAAAGAGAAGATGTATCTATTACACACTGGAGTTCCAATTTTTCTATCAAAACCAGATTATATGGACTTTCAATCTTTGGGATTGGTCCGATATCAAAATTCAGGCACGTAATTACGCCTTCTATATCTGCTTCATATGCTCCTGAACCTGATAGTTTTGTTGTTGAACCTCTTTCTGGTTTCTCAAGGCCAGTAGGTAAAAAATCCCTTGGACTATCTTTAAATAATCTCTTTCAGTGTAAAATAGGTGAAAATAAATATGATTTTGCATCCCTTTCTCTAAATACGAGTTATCAACCAAAGAATGACCGGTTCTCACTAATTTCTTTAACTGGTAATTTATGGATAGGTAGATATTTTCGTCAAAGGTATTCTACTTCTTATAATCTATACTCAGAAGAGTTTGGAGATAAATTTGTTACAACCGATTTTAAATACAGAACTTCTTTTGAAGACAAACCACTTGAGATAACGCTAACTCATAGAATAAAATTTACAACGGACGAAAGAATTCAGCAAGCAGATTTAGGAATAAGATTAAATATTACTCCTAAATGGGGAGTTAATATAAAAACCCACTACGACTTTGAGATGAGAAGGATTACAAGCAGTAGAATTGCACTTACAAGAGACTTACACTGCTGGGAATTGGGTATGTCATACAATACATTTGGTGATAATTGGGACTACAATATCAGATTGGAATTAAAGAAACTCCCGGAAGTTAAGTTAGAAAGAGGAGCATTACGAACACTCCTGCCATAGTAACTTCGCTACAATGAAAATTGCAAATTGAAAATTAAAAAATGAAAAATTAAATTTACCCAAACTATTTACATTCTAATTTCTTTGTTTTAAAAGCCTTACAAGAAATTAAAGTAGATTATTTTGCAATTTGCATTTTACATTTTTAATTTTGCATTGTAAAAGAATTATTTCCTTTTATATAGTCTTACTATCTCTCCCTTTGCGACAATATAGCCTTCCATCTTATTCAACAGTTCTTTCTTTGTAATGCCAGCTTTAACGTCTAACTTTACATCCAGTCAATCTACTTTAAAATGATAGTGGTGTGGCGCTCCACGTGGAGGGCATGGTCCCACATAACCGATATTCCCAAAGTTATTTATTCCCTGCAATGTTCCATCTTCTAAAGTCTTTAC
>SOIB01000204.1 GCA_004377355.1 Candidatus Stahliibacteriota bacterium
TGGATATAATTTCTATTCGAGGTGGATATAAAGCTGGATACAGTGAGGGTGGCCTCACTCTTGGAGGAGGACTAAATCTTGAAATGGCAGGATATGGATTTAATTTTGATTATTCATATGGAGACATGGGAAGATTAGGTAATGTTTCTTTATATTCTGTGAGTATTGAGTTTTGATAAAGGGAAAAGGAGGAAAATAAGATGGGAAACAAGAAAAGAAAATTATTCATAGTTGGGATTTTTATCCTGACGATTGTAATCTTATTACTTTCAGGGTGTGAAGAAAGATGGCCAACTGATCCAGAAGAGACTGGACGCCCTGAAATTACTACGACCGACCCTCCTAATGAAGTAGCAGGTGTTCCTGTTGGTGACCCAATCACGATAACATTCAGTGAGGATATGGATGAAAATACTATGAATGATACACTCTTTACTATGGTAGATTCAACCGGTGATGTAGTAGATGGCTCATTAAGCTGGACTGATGCTTCTACACTTCTCTTTACACCATCGGGAGACCTACAGCAACTTGCATCATACACCGCAGTAATTCTGGGTGCATTTACTGAGGACGATGAGTGGAAGGGACCTTCAGTTAGAGATAAAAATGGTAACTCCTTGAAATATGATAATGTTATTAAGTTTATCACTGAAGAAAACTATGGTTCTCTACCTTTATATCTAAGCTGTGGTCCGAACTGGGGAGATCCAGCTATGAATGGTCGAATTAGCATTCCTGACTATGAGCTACAAACACTTGACGGATTCGAACTTCCTATGGGAATGGCCTTAACACCTGATGGTGCATATCTATATGTTGCCAACCGCGATGGTAACTTTGTGACAGTAGTTGAAACGAGTAGTTTTAGCATCAGCGATGAAATAGACGGATTATTTAGTGAAGAGCCATGGATAGTGATGGTTACACCCGACGGAAGTGAGGTCTGGGTGCTGAGCAGGGCATTACCATGTGCGGTAACAATTATCGATGTTGCTACAAATACTGTGATTGATTCTATAAATTTATCCAGCCCTGTAAATTACTGTCCAGATGGGGGGTTCCCTTACAGGATGGCTTTCAGTCACGATGGGGCTAACGCTTATGTCACCACTCGTACTGCTAAATCAGTCTTGAGAATCAACACAGCCACATATGAAGTAGAAAGTGAATTAGTATTACCTATTGGTGCACATATTCATGAGGTAGCAGTAAGCCCTGATGATTCGAAGGTCTATTTAAGTCATACATGGGGTTTAGATCCCTCAATATTTATAGTGGATGATCAGGCTACTTCTGTAATAGGAACCATAGATTTACAAGAAGAGTGGGGTGATTCAAAGAAGTTCACTACTTTCGGAAACTACCTCTATGTAGGTATGCGCTGGGATGCAATGATATATAAAATTGATATGACTACTGACCAGGTAATAGCGTGGACAGGGTGGCCAGACGATTGGTTTGGGGACTGGGTTGATGGTGAATATCTCGAGGTTGACCCAAGTGGTGAAGTGATTTATTGGATCAATCCTGATAGAGAAAAGATAGCGCTGTTTGATTCTGACCTTAATTATATAGGTGATATAGATTCAGAGGGTGCCTGGTGGGGGATTGTATCAAGACCTGGTAGAGGAATACAATAGACCTTGCATTAAGGTTATAAGATAAAAGGAAGTTTAAGAAATTCAGGTAATCGATAAAAATATATTCTTAACCTGTTTGTTATAAATATATATTCGCACAGTATGTGGGGATTTATATATACGACGATATTTTAGTACTATTTTCATATTTAATGTACATGGAGGGTGAACAGAGGTAGTGAAATGAAAATAAAACATAGCCAATTGTAAAGTAGCACTATAACATTATACCAACAAACTTTAAAGAAAAGTACAATATATAATAGAAGAATGAATTTCAAATTTCTATAAATTTAAACTCAAAGGAGGAAAAAATGAAAAAACACAAATTTAAAAAGAGCGGGTTTAACATATCATTATTATTCTTACTCATAGGTTTAGTTCCAAGTTGCACAAAGACCATCCAATATAGCCATGAAGGATGGAATGTCCTAGTTAATGCCAGAAGGGAGTTCATCACTATTAAACATGATGATTTGGGGATTGTATTAAAGGATATTCACCTCAATCTAAGAAAGGACGCTGAACTTTTCAAATTATCGGGATGGGATGTAAAGAAAAACAAAGGTATCTTAACCATCACTACCACGGAACCCGAAGGCACTCAATGGGAATTTAAAATAACCAAAGAAGGTGTGGCTATAAAATCCTCTGCTATTAATGGGATAATAACAGGTATAGCCCCAGCATCAGGGGGGAGAATACCGGCAAGAGTGGCAAATCAGGATAACGGAGTAATATACAATTCGATTGGTTTTGTTTCAGCCAGAAATATCTATAACTTATTCGACCGTCTTACTAACACCTTGATTCAATTCCCGAAAGGAAGTGATCTATCTCGTAATTCTTCTAATGAAAAGTTAATGGATGTAACTCTTCCAGTAATTGAAGGTTTTGAGATCTCATTAATACCAAATTATTACACCGAGGTATTGGGCTTGTATAAATATGAGCCATACTATCCCCAGTATGAAGACAGGCACCCTTT
>SOIB01000005.1 GCA_004377355.1 Candidatus Stahliibacteriota bacterium
ATCCTAAACTGAACCCTTTAATTTATAAACGTCTGTATACCGTGTAACTCCGTGGCTTATTGTAAACAACTTGACATTCTCATTTGCAACTTTAAATTAAAATTATGAAGACTGGTTCTGCTACATTACCGCTTCATGGTGGAAAAGTTCCAAGGTGGCTTTTTTCAAAAATGAAGGAACTCTCAAGGGCTCTTATGGAAGTGATACTTATTGAGTATCCTCGTGAAAAAATACTTGAAAACCTGTCCAATCCCTTTTGGTTTCAATCGTTAGGCTGCGTACTTGGTTTTGACTGGCATTCGAGTGGTGTTACAACTACTACTATGGGAGCATTAAAGGAAGCATTCAAGAATTTAGACGCAGGAATATATATTTGTGGAGGAAAAGGCAAAACATCGCTAAAAACCCCTGAAGAAATAAGTGAAATTGGAGAAAAAACTGGTGTTAATGCAGAGCCATTAATATATGCGAGTCGAATAACCGCAAAGGTTGACAATACAGCCATTCAGGATGGTTACTCTATTTATCATCATACAATAATCTTTATAAATTCCGGAGAATGGTGTGTTGTCCAGCAGGGCTTGAATGATGAAAATGGAATGGCGAGGAGGTATCACTGGCTTTCCAGGGACGTGGTAGACTTTGTTAATGAGCCGCATAAAGGTATAATCTCTGAGGGATTTACAAAACCATTAAATATGGTCGCTAAGGAGTCTCTGGATTCAAGGAAAGTTTCTGCAGAAATTGCAAGAGAGTATCCTGAAAGGACAATGAAGGAATTAAAAAAAATTAAAGAACTAACCCTTCCCAAAAGACATGCGATTATATCTTCTGATATTAATGTCGATAAATTGGTGAAACCATTAAAACTTGCTTTTGATAGACAACCTGAAGATTTTGAGATACTTCTTGGTATTAAAGGGATAGGTCCTGCCACAATAAGAGCTCTTGCACTTATAGGTGAATTACTGTATGGAAAATCACCAAGCTTTGATGACCCCGCGAGATACAGCTTTGCCCATGGTGGTAAAGATGGAATTCCATACCCTGTGGATAAAAAAAATTATGAGAGGTCAATTGATTTTCTGAAAAAAGCAGTCTCCAGAGCAAAGATAGGTGATAAAGACAAATTGAGAGCCTTAAGAAGATTGGGCTCAAGGAATATTGAGACTTAAGAAATATAAATAGTCATAGAATACCCATTGGACCGTACTTCCTATCTTTTTTAGTAAAATAAAAACATCTCAGGCAAGGTGTCTCTCTTTTCTTTAACAATTTGATAGCGCTTCTTCTTACATTTTTTATTCGAGAAAATAATGCACGTGAATATTTGTATTCCTCACTATTCCAAAAATGTTTGAAATCAGAAATCTCAATTAATTTTCCAAAGTCGTCTTTTTTGAAATAAGAGAGACAGCAAGGGGCTAAGCCTCCATCAGAATTTAGAGTAATGATTGTCCACAGAAATATACAGGCTGGATACTCCGGATTATAGGGTTCATTAGGGTGAATGTCGAATTCTCTGTTGGGCCTTCTTCCGAATTTGGAGACAAATCTTGTACCTATTTTTTCTGCAAAATCTCTTACCAATTTCACTTCGTGAATATTATGGGAAAACTTAAGAAATTGGATTTCAATTACAGGATTATTACTATTTAACTTCTCTTTTAACTTTGCTATCAATTTGATATTTTTTATTACAAGGTTAAGGTCACCTCTTCTCCTATATTTTTCGTAGGTTTTCTGAGAAAACCCATCTAATGAGACCGTAAGAAGGTCAAGCCCAGACTTTATTAATTTATTTGCTTTACTCTCATCTAATTCTATATTTAAATTCGTATCTATACAGGTTCTGATATTCTTCTCATGAGCATATTCAACCATCTTTATTAAATTTGAGTTTAGAAGAGGTTCGCCCCAATTTGAAAAATTTATTGAAAAGAGGAAGTCCTTTATTTGATATACAAATGTTTTAAATTGATTAAATGAAAGAAGAGATTTTTCCCGATTAGAAGAAATGCCGATACCTGTAGGACATCCAGGGCAATTTAAATTGCATAAATTTGTAGGTTCTATGTATGCTACAATAGGGTAATTATAACTGTGTGACTTACGCAAGATAATCATAATTCCTGTAAAGATAAGATTAAATACTTTCTTCCAGGTAGAGTACTGAATTAATATTCTTATTTGACTTATTAGTTTTTTCATTTTTTCTGTAGGAAGACTATATTAAAATTTATTTTAATCTTACACTTTGGATCATTTTCAAATGGATTTATCACTTGATTATTGAATCTGTGCATATTACTCAAATTAAATAACAATATTTCATCTTCTGTCAAGATTGACTATTTAGATAGTTACCCTCTTTTTGCAATAAACTCATAAATTTATCAAGAATGAATATATTTAACAATAAATTTCATTACTAATAAGAGGAAGACAAGTTGAGATGAGTAGGTCATATTGACATATAAAGTGTGCATATTATCTTATATCCATGGATGAGTTCTTTAAAATTATAAAAACACTCAGAGAAAAATGTCCATGGGATAAAGAACAGACTCTTAAAAGCCTTGTTGTGCAAATTATTGAGGAGGTATATGAACTAAATGCCTCTATAGAAGATAGTAATATGGATAAGATAGTAGAGGAGATAGGAGATGTTCTCCTCACTATCTTTATGATGGGTGTAATCCTTGAAGAAAAAGGGATTAAATTTGATGAAGTTGTAAGTAAGGTTCATCAGAAAATGATTGAACGTCATCCACATGTCTTTGGTGAAGATGAAGCAAAATCAGCAGAAGAAGTCCTTACTAAATGGGAGATGCGTAAAGGAAAAGGGTGGAGTGTTGGGATAAGCCTCCCTGCATTACTACGTTCTTCTAAAATTCAAAAAAAAGCATCTATGAAAGGATTCGATTGGAAAGATATTTCCGGTGTATATGAAAAGATAAAGGAGGAGCTTACGGAATTAAAGAATGCAGAAGGAAAGCGGGAGATAAAAGAAGAATTGGGTGATATTCTATTTGCCTGTGCTCATCTGGGTAATTTCCTTGGTATAAACCCCGAGGTTGCCCTTCAAAGAGCTAATGACAAGTTTGAAAGACGTTTCCAATTGCTTGAAGAGTCATTAAAGGATAGAGATATCAAAGAATTCACAATTGATGAACTGGAAGAGATATGGCAGAAGATAAAAAATAGATGATAATCAAAAAACAACAAATGTAACAATTCAATGTAAAATAAAAAATGCAAATTGAAAATTGAAAAATCAAAACTCCCTTCATTCCCATAACATTTTTTACTTAGTTACTTTGCATATTAGCGAGAAAAATGTCATTGCGAGTGAATCTTCATACTTTACTCAAGCGAAGCAATCTCTTACAGAAGGGCATTTTGCACTTATTGCCCCATTAGATATGAAATTATCTAAAGGGGTGAACATTTTGAAATTTTCATTTTTCAATGTGTATAACTCTGTGTCTCTGTGGCAATTGGAGGATTAATGCTTCTATTGTTGATATCCCTTTCTATAACTAAAACTCTATACTTAAGAACCGATCAATTCACATCCCTTGAATATTCTGATTATCTTTACATTACAACGGATGAAGGGGGTCTCCTTTCTTTTGAGCCAGAGGGGAATGCCTGGAAGAATGTAACGATTGTTTCAGGTTTATTTTCTAATACCACAAAAGATATATCCGTTAGAAATGATACTATATGGACTCTTACTCCAGGAGGTATTACACTCTTTAATAGAGAACTTGAATCCATAAATTTATTGGAGTTTAATCCCTTATTTTTCAATGATGCAAATCCTAATACAATTGTGTTAGATAGTGCACGTGTGATTTTAGGTGGAGAAACCGGACTACAGTGGTTCCAAGTGAGTGACTTTGATGATCTTAGCAGGGTTGATAAGATGGACTATGATTTTGTCATTTTCGATATTCTTCCTCTTGATACTTGCTATATACTTGGAACTTCAAAAGGAATTTATAAAACCTATAACTTCACAAATACAGATACAGTCAAAATTGAAAACCTAAATAATACATATACTTTTAGTGTAATTGGTTCTTCCATCTGGACTGGAGGTAGCTGGGGCTGTAAAGATATTACAGCAGACAGCGCAAACTTCTCTCTTCATACTGTCTGGCAGATTGCAGAGATAGATACTATTGTTTATATAGCTACTTCTGGTGGACTTTATAAGTATGAAAATGGTGAATGGAAGAGGTTAAGTTCTGGAGATGTCAGGGGTGTTTGTATGACTGACTACTATGACTCTCCAGTATTTATTATCCGTGGTGAAGGAATCGCAATTGTTGATTCAATCGATTTTATAAGACCTCCAGGTCTTGCTTCAAATAAAGTATGTGATCTGACTCAGACTCCAGATGGTACAATATTCATTTCACATAGAGATACACGAAGAATTACAAAGTTTGATGGCGAAGAGTGGGAGATACTCAACAGGAATAATGAATGGGGTATCCAGGGTGGAATATTGTATAATATTGAATCAGATTTAAAGGGTATGATATATTTTGGCTCATGGTATTGGCTCCAGGTCCCAATTCTCTTTCAATGGAATCCCAATGAAGATAGTCTTCCAGAACCTATACAACTTCCTGTCACTGCGAGAACTATTGCTGGAATGCTAGTAGACAGCAATGATGACCTCTGGATAGGTGCTTTTACAGACCCGATTGAAGATTGGATTCTAAGGATGCATCGTGTAGAAGGAATTGAAGATTCCCTTGAGTGGACAATATATACTGATCCATCTTTTAAGTGGGTAAGGGTGTTTGCTGAAGGAATTGATGCTATATATGGAGGGAATTCTCCCACGTCAGGCGGAGCGGGAATACACATAATTTATCCGGATGGTTCGGTTAGTAATGTAACAGGAGGTCTTGGGAGTAGTACCTTGTCTATGGCATCGGACATAAAAGGAGATATCTGGGCTGGTCTTGAAAATAGTCTTGTTTATATTTCCGGTGATGAAAAGATAGAAGATTTTAATACGAGTAACTCTGGTTTACTCTCCGACAATGTAGATGGAATTACTTTCGATTTCCAGGGAGGAATGTGGTGTTATCATAGCGGTGAGGGTTTAAGTTACAGAAATCCAGAGGATAATTGGTTTTCTTACCGTGGTTTTTCTTCTATAGATGCGGATGATATAACTTATCCCTTACATTTCACTTTAGATCATCATCTATTTGTTGGAACTTATGAAGGATTGTACGAACTTGATATAGATTTCAATATTCCAAGAGATAGTTTAGAATACCCTGGAACAAATGTCTATCCAAATCCATTCAATGCGAATGAACATAACTACCTTTATTTCTCATCAGGCGTCCTTGATGGTAAGACTATATATATCTATGATGTATATGGAAAACTTAAAGAGGAATACAGAGTTACAGGAGACTATCTCCGCATAGAGAATGTTGATTTAACCTCTGGTCTTTATTTTTATATAGTAAAAGGAGAGGAGGGGGTTGTAGATAAGGGGCGCTTTGTGGTAGTGCGATAAACCCGCATCTCCCAGCCCATTTAATTTCTCGCAAAGCACGCAAAGATTGCAAAGATAGATATATTAGAAAGGTCTGGCAACTGGAGAAAGAAGACCAAGCTTAGGATTAAAGGATTAGAAGAAATAAGATTAGAGAAGCAGGGATTAAGGATTATTCAGTTAAAATTCAGGAGTCAGAAGACAGAAGTCAGAATATGGGATTTGGGGATTGGGATTTTGAGTTTCAAGTTTCAGGTTTAAGATATTGGACTCTTGATGACCGATCCTCGTAATTTATTTTTGATCCTTGAACCCTTGGCCCCTCGACACCTTGAACCCTTTAAATTCTACTTTGCGACTTTGCGAGAAGTAAGCTGCCTTAAGAGGTAATACGGAATCAAAGCCAAAACGCTTTCGTATTTTTTGAATCTGTTTTTCTAGTTTTAATCTTTTTTTATCCTGGAATAGGGACGGAACCCTTGTAAAATCAGAAACCCTTACCCTGAGTAATCGTACCCACCTCTTTGGCATTGCGTCAAAGATTTCTTTAACAACGGGATATATCTCCCCGATTAGATTCATTGGAGGAATCCTTCTGTAGGCTGAATTTTCAGAAAAATCAGCCGCCCTGATTTTTACGGATATTCTTGTGGTATAGAAATGGTGCTTTTGCAATTTTGCCACGACCTTTTCGGTCAAGTAGTATAAAAGAGATTGCATAATTTTAATATCTTTTGTGTCTTTTCTCATGGTGTGCGATTTGCTTATGGACTTTCTCTCTATAGGTTCTGCCAGTCCTTCCTGATGGACTCCATTTACCCATCTGACTCCCCATATTCCGAATCTGCTATATATATCCTTAAGAGGGTAGGATAAGAGATCTCCTATCGTATAAATTCCTATACCTTTAAGTTTCTTTTCTGTCCTTTTACCTATTCCAGGAAACTCCGATATGGGTAGGGGAGAGACAAACTCTGCTTCTTTGCCTTCTGGTATTTCTATCAACCCATCTGGCTTTACCTGTTCTGCTGCTATCTTTGCTACAGTCTTACTCTTCGCTACAGAGATGGTGGCCGTTATATCAAGTTCCTTCTTTATCCTTTTTTTAATTTCCTTTGCTATATTTAAAGGAGTCCCAAAAAGATGTTTTGACCCTGATATATCAAGGAATACTTCGTCAATCGAAAATACCTCTATTTTTGGTGAATAATCCAGAAGTATGGAATAGAATCTCTTTGAAAACTTAGCATAGACTGACGGGTGCCCCAGAACAAACATACAATGAGGACAGAGTTTTTTTGCTTCAGAAATAGGCAAAGCGGCATGGATCCCGAATTTCCTCGCCTCGTAGGAAGCGGAAGCTACAACTCCCCTTCTTTCTTTCGGGTCTCCACCTACAACAACTGGCCTTCCCTTTAAATAGGGATTCAAAGCCTGTTCTACAGAGACAAAATAGGCGTCCAGATCACAATAAAGTATCATCTATAATAACACCTTATAACCCCTACAACTACTCCTATTACCTGAAAAAACTTTTCTATTGTTGGGTAATCAGGATTTTCCGGTCTTAATATCCAGTTTCCGTTTTTCCTGTCCAATCGCTTCACCGTGGTTTCGTCCTCAACGAGGGCAACTACTATGTCTCCCTTCCGGGGTTCCCTGTCCTTTTCTACGACTACGTAATCCCCCTCTTCAATATTTGCTCCTGTCATGCTGTCGCCATTTATCTGAAGGAGGAAGGTTCCCCTCCACCTGTTAAAAGAAAAATGTCCCTCAACCCCTTCAAATTGAAGAGTGGGCTCTCCCGCTACCACCCTTCCAATTATTGGCATCCCTACTTCCTTCAGGCGAATTCCACGGGCTATACCACTTTCCTTCTCAATGAGTCCCATATCTGCCATTTCGTCAAGGTGGACCTTTACAGCCTTCGTGCTTCTAAAACCGAGATGCCCGACAATCTCCCTTATACTCGGGGCAAAACCGTTCTCTCCAATAAACTCTTCCAAAAACTCCATTATGCGATCCTTCGTTCTCATCTTTTCCTCCTTAAGTAAACACTTGTTTACTTATGCTATAATCAATTATTTTCGTTTGTCAAGGGGGAAATTTGCCACAGAGACACAGAGAACACAGAGTAAGATATATATTTAAAAATATAGATCAGAAATAGTCGCTTCGCTCCATTGCAAAATGAAAAAATCCCCAAAGCCGTAGAGTAGAATTTAAAGGTTTCAAGGTTTCGAGGTTTCTAGGTTTCAAGTGTTTACTCAGAACATAACTAAATCCTAAAATAGGACGCAGATTCACGCAGATTATCATAGATAAAATAATTATCCCTAAGACTTAACACTCAAGACCTAATCTCTGTGGACATTGGACTTCGGACCTCGGACTTCTTCTATCATAATACAGACTCGGAACTCAGAACTCAGTACTCTGAACCTAAGACCCAACACCCAAGACCTAACACCTAAATTAGCTACAAAAACACCCCGGTACAGTCGTTTCCTCCTTACGGGGCAAGTAGAGTACACAGAGAATTTTATGGACATAGAGATAAAATCATCGTAAATTTATAAAATTATATAGGCAAGGCTTTAGCCTTGCAAATAAGAAAAAGTAAGGTTTGCTCTATGTATTCTGAAAAATTTTGATGGATTTTGTAATTTGAATGACTGACACCATTAATAAGATTAGTGTATTAAATTACACCTTTTAATTAGTATTAGTGGGTTTTAGCTATCCTGCTTATTTAGAAATTATAAACAAAATCTATATAGGGAATACCAGGAAAAAACATACCTTCGCCTATCGTACTAATAAAAGCGAGGTCTACGCTTAATTTTTCTCCAAAGAGACGCAACCCATAAGAAATCAATGGTTGATCCACCCCAGGAAGCATCCAGTTCTCTGT
>SOIB01000197.1 GCA_004377355.1 Candidatus Stahliibacteriota bacterium
CCCTCCCCCAAACAATATCGGAGAGCGCTCTCAGCATGGATTTTTGATGTATTAAGGAAAGGAACCCCAGAATATTTTTCCCCTGTAAGTAAAAGGGGGATTTCTGTGCAACCAAGTATTAATCCTTCAACTGAATCATCGTCTATCATTCTCTTTGCAATCGTAAGAAATCCCTTCTTTGTCTCTTCAACTATCTTACCAAATGTAAGCTCATCATATAATTTATAATTAATATAATTTTGCTCAACTTCTTTGGGAACAATCACTTCAATTTCTTTTCTTAAAAATACTTTCTGGTAAAAGACAGATTGCATTGTAAATTTCGTTCCAAAGAGTCCTATTCTTTTAATTCCCTTTTTCTCTGCCGCCTTTAATGTTTCTTCAACTATGCTTATCATTGGAATGGGAGATTTTTCTGCTACTTCATCAAAAACAATGTGAGGTGTATTGGATGCTATCAGAGCAAAGTCAGCACCTGCTCTATTCAGAGAATTTACCGCTTCAAGTAAATAATTAATAACTTTATCTTTCTCTTTATCAAAATCTTTCATCATATTAGAAAATTTTTTTAAATCCAGACTGTTAATAATTATTTCAGGAGTACTACCTTTCATTTTCTCAAGAGAAGAATGAATAATTATGCGATAATAATCTATAGTTGACTCAGGACCAAGACCTCCAACAATTCCTATTTTTTTCAATATAACTCCCTTTCTCCTTGTTTGTAAGCCACTTCTTCCATTCTTTTTCAAGGCTTTTTATATCCTTACCAAGTATGTTAAATACATCACCGTTCTCGCATGCCTTCACAATCTTTGCTATCATTATAGGAGTATAAAGTTCTTCAATATATTTAACTATTGTCCAACCCCATTGGTAAGATAACCGAGCATCTTCCTGAATCTCCTTAAAGTTAGGAATTTGTTTGTTTTTTAGACCTTTAAGAACAGGTTCTCTAAACTCATCTTCGTATCTCCATTGTGTTGAAAGGTTAACTGCCAGTCCTTCACTCCACCACCTTTGCTGTGTTTCTATATTTGGTGAAATATATTCTTCCATCACATGGGTTGCTTCATGAAAAAGAAGTCTTCTATATTCATCTGGACGGTATTCATAAATTGAATCCCTTTTATATGCAGATGGGGAAAGTATAACAATATCCGTTTTCTGGGTTTGAGCAATTCTACTGGATCTTGAAGGTGTTTCGATATCGACTTTTAATAATTCCTTTACAAGACGGTCAAATTCATTTCTGTCAGGAACTATAACTGCTCTAATGGATGGGAACTTCTCTTTTGGTTTAAAATATTCATATAGCGATATAAACGCTTCACCTAATGAATTATGTGTCTCTTCAACGAAAGTCTGATCTTTTCCTATATATCCGACTTTTATATAATCTTTACTGAACCATAAATAATCATTTAACATATTTCTCCTACAATAAGAATTCATATAGAGATTAAGTATCATACATTGCTTTATTACTTAATCTTAGTAGTAGCATATAAGAAAATAAAGTCAAGTAAAATATTTCACTTTGCGCTCTTTGCGAGAGATTAAATGGGTCGGGGACGATTATTGCGGCGAACAAAATGTGGATATAAAAACATAGCAAAGCTCGGGATTAAAAATAAAGCGATTATTGAGTATCCTGCAATCTTGAATTCTCCGGGTAAGCTGTCGTATATCAAACCACCCAATATTGGACCCACAACTGCCCCTAAATTACTCATCATATTGAGAATTCCAATATTTATTCCTACCTCATTATATACACCTGAAGTATATGACCTTGAGATTGGCATAAATGAGCTTATAGACATCTTAAGAGCAATATAAAAAATAACAAACATTATAAAATAAGGTGTAAAAGGAAGCATTATTGAAGATACAATACAGGGTACAATAATAAGCCAGAGTGACTTTTTAGTTCCAATGTGATCTGTTAAATAAGACGTTATATATATCCATAATATTGTCATTAAATCAACGCAAAGGAGTAAAATAGCAATCCCTAAAGGAGTTATATCGAATTGCTCATTTATGTAAACTAATGAAATTGAATTTAATCCTATTAATGCACCAAATATAAATGCTAAAAAGAACATCGAATATGGAGGTTTACCCTTTCTTCTTTCTTTTATCTTTTTTCTTGATTCTGGTATTACTAAGATTCCAGTAAATCCCAGAAATAGAATTATTGTAGATACGAGAAAAACAATGCGAAATGAACCAATTTCATCCAACCCTATAAAAGCTGTTGCAAGAAGCACAAGACTTAGTATAACCCGACTTAATAAGAATCCTATTTTTCCTGTTATCTGGTACAATGATAATGCCCTGGTTCTATAACTTACTCCTGCTTCATCTACAACCATTATTTGCGCTGATGGCCAAATTAATCCAGCACATATACCCTGAAGTAACCGAAGCAAAAATAAAAAATGATAGCTTTTTACAAAGAGAAGACCAAAGGTAATAATAAAAACAAAGAAGAATCCAAATTCAATAAATATCTTTTTCCTACCACTTAAATCGATAGATTTTCCAATTATAATGGAAATTATTGCTCTTGCAAACATGTACCCGGAAGTCAACAGCCCTACTTCAAAACCTGATGCTCCAACCCGTCTGGCAAAAATTGGTAAGATTGGGCGGAAAAGCCCAAGACCTAGTGCACCAACACCAGCAATGCTATATAAAAATAATAAATTTTTCCTCAATAATTCATGTTTAAACTGTTTCATAATTTTGTACCCTTATAGTATTTTATATCTTTTCGATATTCTATAAAACTCGATTTTTATGTCAATGAGTTTATTTTTTGACCAAAGATTAGGGGACGGAAGACGGTCCTCTGTCTCCCGTCTCCCGTCATATTATTCATCCTTGACATTAATTAATCTCAAATTAAGTTAGCCTGAGAAGAAGTAGAATATGAAAAATTTAAACTTTTTTCTTTTATATATCTTATTGGTTAGTTTTGCATTATTTTTATTCTCCTCGTTTAATTTAGAAGCATTTTCTTTAAATAAAAGCACAAGTGACCTACCGGGTGGTGAATGGAAAACAAACACAGAAAAGCGCTCCATTGAACTTTCAGAATTAAGGTCTGGTGGACCTCCAAAAGATGGAATTCCTTCCATAGATAACCCAAATTTTGTTCCAACAAAAGACGCAAATAATTGGCTCAAAGGAAAAGAACCAGTTATTTCCTTAGTTCTAGATGGAGAAGCACATGCGTATCCTCTGCAGATTTTAATATGGCATGAAATAGTAAATGATAAAATTGGGAACATACCGCTAATTGTAACATTCTGCCCCCTATGCTATAGTGCTATAGTTTATGAGAGAATAATAAATGGAATGGAGACAACTTTTGGAGTATCAGGAATGCTTAGAAACTCTGATATGGTTATGTACGATCGCCGGACTGAAAGTCTCTGGCAGCAACTAACAGGAGAAGCAATTGTAGGTGAGTTAACAGGAACTAAACTGAAGAGATTACCTTCACAGATAATTTCTTTTGAGCAATTTACAAATGCTTATAACGATGGATTTGTACTATCTCGTGAAACAGGACATATAAGGGATTACGGTAAAAACCCATATATTGGATATGATGATATTTCTAAGTCTCCCTTTCTCTTTGAGGGGGAGGTGGATGATCGTCTGCCACCAATGGAAAAAGTAATTACAGTTAGTATAGGTAAGCTTGACAGAGCATATCCATACTCAATAACGAGTGAACTACATGTGATCCATGATAAGGTAGGTGAGCAGCAAATAGTTATATTTCATAGTGATGGAGCAGTTTCTGCACTTGATAAAGGTGACATAAGTTCATCTAAGGATGTAGGTTCAACGGGTGTATTTGAACCAATAATAGATGGTATTAAATTAAATTTTCAGTATAAAGATGGTAATTTTAGAGATAGTGAAACTAATAGTATCTGGGATATTACTGGAACAGCTTTAGAAGGTGAACTTAAAGGAAAAAAACTAAAACCCATTAATCATGGTGATTACTTTACTTTCGCATGGTTTGCATTTAAACCCGATACAGAAATTTTCTTCAGCGAATAAAGCTTGAATTTTTTCTTCCTTATTTCATAAAGTATATTAAAATCTTTCACTAATTTTCCTGCTTATCTTAAAATCAAAGTAATAAGGAAAGGTACTATTAAGGTTAAAATAATACCATTAAAAACTGAAATCATCGCATATTCCTTACCGGTGAATTTTGTTATAATAGGAAGTGTTATATCCATTGAAGTCGCTCCACCTGAAGCTATCGGAGCAAGTTTTCCGAAATACTTCACCATTAATGGCGTTAGCAGAAGGGTCACAATTTCTCTGGTAATATTAGAAAGAAGAGCAATTACACCAAGTGTTTCATTTCTAAGCTGCGTGATTAATACACTTGAGAGACTGTAATATCCAAAACCTGAAACAATTGCTAAAGAATCTCTTAAACTAATACCCGGGATAAAAAAAGATAGAGGTCCAACAAACAAAAGTGTTCCAATGATTACAGATAAAGGAACTAAAAATATTTTAATATTCACGTTTTTAACTATTTTCCAGATTCGATTATCTCCCCCTATTCCAATACCAACGAGAAACAATAGAACATACAGAGCATATAGACTAATATCTACTTTACCTATAAATTTACCTAAAAGGGATTTCATACCGAAAATAATTCCAATCAAAAAGAATATTAGCATTATTATACTTTTTTTCATTTTTATGCTTTGAAAAATTTCTTATAAACAAAATAAGAAGCTAGAACACTTCCGATTATAGCTCCAGCTGTTAAGATTAACGCTTGAATACCAAGTTTCAAAAAATTCATTGCTATTTCTTCATTTGCACCAACTGAGATTCCCAAAAAGAATAAAAAAATATATATAAACCACTCAATCAATTTATCAGTCATATTGATAACTGTTTCTTTACTCTTTAATAAAGAACCAATTAAAATACCTAAGAATAAAAATAAAATTACCAACAACATAAAAATTTATCCTAACATAGTTTCAATCAGCTTATAAACTATTTCATAATAAAGTCAATACTGTGCGTATATTAAAAGAAAAGTAATAAAGAGTATTTGGAAAATGAGTAGAAGGTTATAAGAAAAACACAGGAATTCTCTTTATCTTCAATTCTCCCTATTCATGATTCTTTTCTATCTGCTTTTGCTTATACATCGATTCGTCTGCCCTTTTTAATAGATCATCAATAGAAATGTTAGGTTTTGATCCACATTGAGCTACACCTACACTTAGTGAAAGTTTGTACGGACGAATATTCTTTCTATTATGGCTATTCAAATTTCTTTTGAAACGGGCGGATAGCTTTTCACCAAGAGATTTTTTAACTAACCTTGCAAGAATGACAAATTCATCTCCACCAAAACGGGCAATGATATCTGACTCACGAAATGTCTTTTTAATGATATTAGTAGTATCAATCAATGCGTCGTCTCCCGATTGATGGCTATATGTATCATTAATACTCTTAAGGTTGTCCACGTCGATAAAAAATAAAATCATATTGTCCTTATTCCGCTTTGAAACTTTTATGATGTGTTCAGCATGTGTATAGAATCCACGGCGGTTGTATAAACCTGTAAGTTCATCTCTAAGTGTCATTTCACGAAGTATCTTCTTCTCTTCAACGTGCTCTACAATTTCAGTGATGTCTTTTAAGTCAACTATATAGAAAGTTGAATCCCGTAATTCTGTTTGCATAACTCGCATTTCCGCTTTAACTGTTTCTCCTTCTCTACGGAGAATATCAATTGTTCTTGTTTCACCTGGTTCAAAAGAAAATTCAAAAGACTCGTCTATTAGCTCATTTGATTTACGGCCAAATATCGATTCCGCAGCAGTATTGACATATTGTATTACTCCATCACTGTCTACTATGAGTATACCATCAGAACTTCTTTCTATAAGATCGCGAAAACGTGTTTCACTTTTCTCTAACTCTGTACTCATCCTCTTCAATTCCACTCGGAGTCTATGCCTCTCTATGGAGTATCGTATGGCACGCACAAGTAATTTACTATCAACTTTACCCTTTACAAGATAATCCTGAGCCCCTTTTTGTAGTGCCTTAACAGCTATATCTTCATCCTCAAGTCCTGTATACATTACAATGGGAACATCTGGATATTCATCAAATAAGTTAACAAAAGTATCAAGACCTTTGCTATCTGGCAATCCGAGGTCCAATAAAATCGCATCAATCTGTTTCTTGGAAAGAATATCTAATCCTGATTTAAGTGTCTCAGCTTTTTCCAGTTTAAAAGGAAAATCTGCGCTCTCCAGCATTATTTTAATCGCTAGAGCATCATTAGCGTTATCTTCTATAAGCAGAATCCTTGGAACTCCATCAGTCATTTTCAAACCACTGTGCTATCCTAAATATGTTAAAATCTTCAAATTTTAATATTATATTTTTCTCCCTTAAATACATAACATATAAATGACCAATAATATTATTTTCTCATTCCTATTGTATCTTAATTTATAATTTATCACCCTAAAAACATTCATTAATTATGCTTTTTTATTATTTTATACAAAAAATTTTGATTGTCAACACAATAAATATTTTTATTATAGATAAATTCATAGATATTTTATTGTTATTACAGATGTATTAAGAAAAGTACCAATATACAAAAAGGAGATCGAACTTAAATTTACCCCTTTATTAATACACTCACATCATCAAATAATATTGCTGGAAATGTTCCTACAAAGGTTGGATGTAGAGTATCTTCAATATCAACAACATTTTTCATTGTATTATAAATATTACCAGCAATCATTGCGTCCTTAACGTGCCCCACAATTTCTCCATTCTCTACATAAATACCTGGTGAAAGACCTATTGAAAAATCTCCATTTGGAATGTTCCCACTATGTGCTCCAAGTGCGCCCCCGATTATGATTCCTCTATCAATATGAGATACCAGTTCAGAAAAAGACTTATTACCGCACTTAATATAGAGATGTTCAAGCGAAGGAGTAGGTTTCGTTGAAACTATCTCTCCAGCCCACATTGCGGTTTTGAATCCATGACCTGTGGGTTTCGTATTCATTTTCTTTGCATAGTATAAGTCATAATAGAAATTTTTTAGTACACCACTCTCAATTATTGAAAAAAACTGACATGGCACGCCTTCATCATCAAATCCCCTGGCATCTGGAATTTTGTCATTCAATGGGTCATCATAGACAGTAAGTTTTTTATTAAATATTCTCTCCCCCATTTTTTCTAATATGGGAGATTCCTTCTGATAGACACTCTTACCATTTGTTGCAGATAGAAGTCTCCACATAAGAACATAAATAACTTCGGGCAAGAATAGAACTTTCATTCTACCTTTCCCGGGATTTACTTCTTTTATAGACTGGTTGTAAGTATTCAGGAGAAAATTTAAGTATTCATCTGATGCTTTTTTGAATTTTTTTTCAATTAGCAACCGGTGAATTGCAGAGTATGAAGCAGGATAAAGTATTTCTGGCTCAAAAAGGTATATTGAAGACATAGCTTGAAGGTCAGTACCATAACTATTCATAATCCTTATATTATAAATATTACGCTCCGCATATAAATTTATCTGCCCACTGGTTTTAGACGTAAGTATATCATTAACCCTTCTGCACTCATTTACTATTTCAGTATTTAGAAGGGATACAATAGAAGGATCATAAGTATTCAGTTCGGTGGAAACCAAGGTATGAGGCAAATCAAACACTCCCTCAACCCCTCCGGTAAGCGAGTGTAGAGCATTCTGTAGGATTTCTTCCCTGTCAATTAGGTCTTTTGTATAAGCAAATCCAAGTTTTCCATCTTTTATTATTCTAAGACTGACTCCAGATTGAATTTTAGTATCAATCTCCTTGAGCTTCGAATTCTCAAACCAGATTAAATCTGTTTTCTCATCAATTGAATATATCTCTACCTTATCACTTATCTTTCTGGCAAGTTCCATTAATCTTTCCATTATACACCCCCCACAACAACATCATTTACAAGTATATGTGGTGCTCCACTACAGGAACGAATATTGAGCTGACCTTTGCCACATCCCCCAACTCTTGATAGCTCTAGATCATCTCCCACTGCAACTATGTTTTGTAGTGTATGATATAGATTACCAGAAATATTAATATCCCGTATCATTTTATCCAGTTTACCATTTTTAATAATATAGCCATATTGTGCGCCAAAGGTGAAATTCTCACCGCTTGTTTGACTTCCCTTTGCATCAATAAGATATAGTCCGTCTTTTAGTCTTGTAAGAAGATTATCAAAGTTGTCCAATCCGGGCTCAATAAAGATATTACCCATTCTAATAATGGGAGGAAAACGGTAATCT
>SOIB01000035.1 GCA_004377355.1 Candidatus Stahliibacteriota bacterium
ATATAATTAATACTATTATTATTTGGAATAATTTTTTCATTTATTACCTCCTGATTTCTATTTTTACGACTAATGCTTATAGTTTTAAAAACTAACTTTCTTGGGGAACTCAGTTGAAAATATCCCTTTAATATCTCTTTGTTTTTCATCTTTATAAAATTATATTTAATGATATAATTTAAAAAATATGAGTCAAGGGCGAAGGTATTTTACTCTTGCTTATCTGTTAAAAGGTTTTCCTTTGTACTAATATCCCGGAAATAATAAGGCTAAGACCTATTACTGTAGAAAAAAGTATTTCTTCTCCTAAAGCAAACCGGATAATTACCAAAGAGAAGAAGGGGGATAAATATATTAAATTGCTGACCTTTGCAGTTGTCCTGGATAATGATAGTGCTTTCAACCACAATACAAAGGTAATACCCATTTCAAAAAGACCTGTATAAGTTGCTCCAAACAATCCCCTAACTGAAGGTAGAGCTAATTTTTTAGTAACTATGAGTGTAATTAGTATAAAAATAAATCCAAATAGGAAATTAAGGAATAGTTTTGCTACATCGTCCCGCCTGTCTTTAATATTATAAATCCAGAACAAAGACCAGATTATAGTGCTACTTAAAGCCAGAGAGACTCCGAGGGGATTTGTAAATTTTAAAGACAATATATTGCCATGGGTCGCAATTACTATTACTCCAATAAAACTAATGAAAATTGCAAATATGCTCATCAGGCTGATTTTTTGCTTTAGAATTGGGATTGATAATAAAGTGAGTGTTATTGGCCATAAATAATTCAAAGATAATGCTTCCTGAGCTGGAAGAATAGAATAAGCTTTGAATAAAATAATATAGTAAAGGAATGGATTCAGGAATCCTAATAAGAGAGAACGAAGATAATCACTCTTTGAATAACCTTTTAGCAGATTCAATTTTTTCTGAGCGCATAGGATAATGAAGAGAGCAATAATCGAAACAATAGTAGCATAAAATACTAAATGCAAGAAATCCAAATGACGTAGTGTAATCTTAAAAGCAGAGGCAACTGTTGACCAGAACATTACTGAAAGCAAAGCATAGATATAGGCAAGTTTTTGATTTTCCATTTCTCTCAAAATATGATTAGAAAATTTATGGAAAAGTCAATGATTCTTCTAAAATTGTCTCTCGCAAAGACGCAAAGATAGCAAAGGAATATTAAACACAAAGACACAAAGATATTCAAAGAAATAGTTGAATAGTCAAATAGTTAATTATGAAAAACTCAATAAACCCTAAAATTTAGTTGAATCGTTGAATAGTTGAATCGTAGGGGCGAGCCGTTGGCTCGCTTATCCTTAAGGGACAGGCATGCCTTTTTAAGTAAGGATTCTGGAGTGCAAAAACGATGTTGTTGCATGAAGGAACGAATTGAGATTAGCTCAACCCCCTTTCTAAGGATTCAGGACGTATTGATTTATAAAGCCAATTATTACCTGGTGGTAGATATCCCCCAGTTTATCTGGAATATTATCATGGGTCGCATTATCAACCAATAGACTATCCTTGGGCTCTTCAGCTTTATCCCAGATGAGAGGGAAATGCCTATCAAGAACAGTGAAATCATCATCTTTCCCGTGCATCATAAAAAGAGGACACTCTATATCAGCTATTCTTTTCTCGTTATCAAAATCTGCTTCTGCTACATAGGATCCTGGTAAATTGATTAGTCCTGAATCGTGCAGAAGTGCAGTAACCGAAGCTGGAGCTGACTCAAGGATAAGTGCAGCTGGATGATGGATATCAGAGGCGAGGTAAGTAGCTACGAAGGAACCAATAGACCATCCATAAAACACAATCTTCATTGTATCAATATCCGTTCTTGATTGTAGGTAGGATAGAGATACCTCTCCATCAGAAAATAAAGCCTCTCCCGATGGTTCCCCTTCACTTCTACCATATCCCTGGTAGTCAAATATAAATGCGTTAAATCCCATTTCCCAGAGGTGTTCTATTTTGTACCACTCTCTGTTTATATTTTCATCTTTACCATGACAATAAAGAATTGTAACATGGTTATTCACTGAGGAATCTGGATTCCCTGTTATAAAAAATCCATAAATACTGTTTCCCATTGATGTAAGAACAACTGGTTCTATAAGTGAATCAGGAATAATCAATCTTGCATCCCACTCTTCCAGGTCAGCGTCTCTTAAATATTCATCAACTTTCGTCGGTTCAAAGAGAAATCCATCCAGACTAAAAATTCTTATACAAGAAACAAGAAATAGTAAACCAATGAAAAATATAGCCTTGACTTTCATTTTGCCCCCTTATTAGAATTTATAAGATGCACCCCAGACAAATCCGAGAGCTCCGTATCCAAAAGGTTTATAATTATAATCAACAACGCGGTCTTCGCTCTCCTCGCTTGGTCCATACCATTTTGTTTCTAAGTTTAAAATGAAGTGATTCCCGAAAGGAAGTTCCACTCCTATAAAAGGAGCAGAAACGAGATAAGGTTTTGTAAATTGTATCATATTTTGAACTCCAAAATACATAATTCTATTATCCCATATATTATAGCTTCCAATAAATGATATTTCTGGATAAGCACGAATACTTGA
>SOIB01000110.1 GCA_004377355.1 Candidatus Stahliibacteriota bacterium
AAAATGTCCAAGGTGGGGGTTTTTACTGATGAGATCAGTCAGGATTTTGAGTATGCCCTTGCAGTGGTAAAAGAGCTTGGGGCAGGGTATGTAGAGCTTAGAAGCATGTGGGGCAAGAATTTGGTAGATCTTTCCTCTTCTGAGTTAGAAAAAGCAAAGGAGCTTATAAAAAAGAGCAACTTGAAGGTATCGATCATTGCCTCCCCTCTTTTTAAATGTCATCTTAAGAAAAAAGAGGCAAAGAAACCCAGGGACACCTATCTGGTTCAGGAAAAAAGCTATTCTGAGCATCTAAGAATTTTAGAGCGTTCTTTTGAACTGGCAAAAATGTTTGACACCAACATTGTACGTACCTTCTCGTTTTGGAGAAGAGGAAATTTGAGCGAAGAAATCCTGCAGGAAATTTTGCAAAGGTTTGAAGTTCCTATAAAAAGAGCTGAGGAAGAAAATATTGTTTTAGCTTTAGAAAATGAGCATGAGTGTTTTATAGGAAATGGTGAGGAATCCCGGCGGTTTTTGGATCGCATCTCCTCAAAAAATGTAGGACTGATTTGGGACCCCGGCAATGCATATTTTTTGGGAGAAGTTCCCTATCCTGATGGTTACGAGCTCATTAAAGATCGGATAGTTCATGTTCATATTAAAGACGCCGGAAAAGATAAGAAGGGCAAGCCCATTTGGCTACCGGTAGGCAAAGGAGAAATTAATTTTAAAGGACAGCTTCAAGCTTTAGGGGAGGATAATTTTTCGGGAGTTATCTCTCTGGAGACACATTATGTTCCTAAAGGCGGCTCTCAAGAGGAGGGAACCCGAGAATCATTTTCCGGTATGAAGTCTATCTTGCAATCGCTGGGGATTGAAATAGCATAATACGGATTACCAGCAGAAGGAAAAATTGGCTATGCTGAAGTGTCCAAAATTTTAAGGTAGAACAACTTAAACGCATTCCACCTATTCATCCCGTAGCATCATTACAACCCACCTAGAGTATACTTGAGCGTAGTATTGAAAATGAACTGCTTAGCTACTGTAGCTAACAATATTGGAGTAGTTGTATATAGCAACTCACTTTCAGATTATGCTCAAATTAAGGTACAAGGAGATAGAGCTGGTGGATGAGGAATTTTTAGGCACTAATTGGCTGCTGGATACACCTGAGGGGGTAAGATTATACCATGATGTGGCAGTTCCATTTAGAGAAAGAGTTGGGATTGTTGATGTGCATACGCATCATAATTTAAGACAAATTGTAGAAAATAAGTCTTTTCCCAATATCTGGAGAGTTGAAGTTCTTGAGGAAAGAAAAGAATACGCAAATTGCGATCATTACATCATCCAATTAGCGGCCAAATCTCCCTACTTTTCTCAAGCTCTTGCAAGGGACCCCAATATCTCAGATTATGATAAGTGGATGGCCCTAAGTAAGGTTTTCCCTGACCTTGAGGGAAGTCATGTTCATCAGTGGCTCCACCTCGACTTAAAAAGAGTATTTGGGATTGAAGATCTATTAAGTGCCAAGACAGGGCAGAAGATATGGAAAGCTGCAACCAAGTGTTTAAAGCAAAAAGAAATGCTGCCGCAGGCGATACTTAAAACAGCGGGAGCAAGAATTATCTGTACGACCGATGATCCGGCAGATGATTTAACTTATCATAACATGGCCAAAAACATAGATGGCATTACTTTTCTCCCTACTTTTAGGCCGGATGCTTATTACAACGTCTTTGATAGAAGTTGGAGGTTAAAGATTGAAAAGATTTGCCAGTTATCCGGCCAGGATACAACTCTCAAAGGTCTGGTTGAGGCCTTAAAAATAAGACACACCTTTTTTGCCAAAATGGGAGCAAGGGCTAGCGATCATGGCTTGCTGGAACCTTATGGTTTAGAAGTTAGCCAGAGAAGAGCTGAGCGAATTTTCAGGCAAGTTTATGAGGAAAAAGAAAAATTTGCCATAAAATCTCCTGAAACGAAAGAGTTCATCTCATATATGATGCACAAGTTTTGTGAAATGAATCAAGAAAAAGGTATGGTCACTCAAATACATTATGGTGCTGTTAGAAATGCAAATGAGCATTTGCTCCGAAACTGGGGAGTCGATGTTGGGGGTGATGTTGCAGGGGAGAATGTCAATATTGTTGAAAATCTAAAGCCTTTGCTGTCAAGATTTTTTAGCGGCAAAAGTGATAGTCAAGCTCACTTGGTGCTCTATCCCATGAACCAAATATTCACCCATACTAACTTAGCATTAGAAAGAGCATTTCCGAATGTTCATTCCGGATTTCCCTGGTGGCATAATGATGCTCCTTATGTGATGGAGCACTATCTACTTCACATCGCAGGATCCTGCCTACTTACCTCCAGTGCAGGTCCTGTCGGTGATGGAAGAAAGATTCTCTCGGAAGGAAGCAGATTTGAAGTTTTTGATAGAATAATTTGCAAAGCAGTGGGGAAACTTATCTCAACCGGACAGATCTCATATGATGGTGGGGTAAGAGCAGTAAAGAAATTGATGTATGAGAATCAGGTAAGATTTTTTAATTTAAAAGAAGTACTTGGTAGATAAAAAGGAGCTT
>SOIB01000195.1 GCA_004377355.1 Candidatus Stahliibacteriota bacterium
CTCCCTACACGGCAGGGGGAGGACAGAGAGGTAGAAAACAAATTGAGTATTCGAGGGGTCGGGGATACAGGATTAAGCGGAAGTCAGTCATGAGTCGAGAGTCTTGAGTCAGTTCTGAGTTCGGAGTTCAGGAGTAAGGATTAGAGGTATAAACTTTAAGAAGAACAGATATTAAGGGATAAACTTATAAGTTGGACAATTGGTAGGTTAGTGAGTTAGTCAGTAGTTATTTATATATAACTTTTTTTATCTGTGACAATCTGCGTGTATCTGCGTCCTAATTAGTTTTCAAATATACTCCATTCCTTCAATCTTTTATCCCAACCAATCCTAATTTCTTTACCACTAACATCTCTATACACTGAATAATTTTCTTCCTCATTAGTTTCCGAAAGGTCATAATGAAAGTATGTAATAGAAATTGGATTCACTGCAATTTCCATAATAGCCATTAGTGCTTCAATGGTGGACTCTGCCCCAGAATTTCTATTGATTTCCTCCTTATTATTAATCCCATCATATCCTCTTCCTGTTTTTACATCATACATAATACGACTGGCCTGATTGTTTCCTCTTAGCCAGGAGGCAACAAGTCCTGCAAGTTTAGCATACCTTTCATCTTCGCTAGCTTTGGAGAGCTCTATGAGCCCTGAAACCATGGGGCGTATACCATATGAAATTTGAGGAAATACCTTAATAATGGGCTCTTCATCCGAGTGAAGTTCAACACTATTCAGGAAATTTCTTGATAATAGGAAAAGATAAAAATTATCAGCTTCTCTTTCTGCAGATTCAAGGTAGGATGAATTGTTTAAGATTCTCGCTGCCCTGGCAAGTGCCTGGCCTTGCGGATTGCCCCATGCATGCCATATGTTTCTCCAGGAATAATGCATACCGTAAAGTTGACTATTAGAGTCACTCATTTGAAATTGAATTAATCCATCAGCAAGTTTTTCAATCATTACTTTTATCTCATCATCTGGATGAACAGTGTAGTAATCCAGCAAGGCTAAAATAACCTCAGCTGTACGATCACCACCAACAATTAGCCATTTAGGAATCTTTACCCCATCAAAAAAATCATATTCACCATAATATTTCAAAAACCCATTTATTTGATTAAATGTAGGTTTAATTTTTTCTCTCAGCTCTTTTGCATAGGTAGAATCAATTATATTGAATACCCTGTATCCATAACATAAAGCCCTAAGTCCTCTTACCGCCCAAAAATTGAATGATTTTTTACTCGTCCTCCCTTCTTTATTTATGGAATGATCACTATAGATGAAGTTATAAAACTGTCCATCTTCTTCTTCCATATACAAAACGAATTTGAGTGCATTTTTTGCCTTTTCTAAAGATTGACTATCACCGTATAACTCGTAATGACGCATGTAAACTAAAGCTACCCTACTCACATCATCAACACAGGTAATTCCCTCATCTCTTGCCTCTACCCAGTCATAATCTGGATACTCAGAGTATATATGTGTGATTCTCATAGGAACTCCATCTATATGGATAACTTCACTTAAACGGTCTAAGTGCTCTAGATTCACATAACGTGAAAAATCTCTTGATGTCTCTTCTAATTCTAATTTATTCTCTTTAAAGAACAGAGTCGTACTTAAATCATACGTTACGAATAGTTGTGTTAACACAAAAAATAATATCATTCTTATCTCCCCTTTTTAATAAATAAAATAAATGATTCTCCTATGCAAAATATATCAATTGAGTCTTTTTTCATCATCAATAAATCAAGTTTTCGGGATTAACATTGTCTTTGTGGCTTTGCGTTCTTTGTGGTGGTCGAATGCCTTTAATAATTCATCAAGTGGAAATCTCATTATATTGAATTTGTTTAAGTCAATTTTCTCCAGTGATAGAATTTCTATGGCACGGCTAAATGTATGCGGGTTTATAAAACTACCATTAATTGACAACTCATTATAATAAATCTCCTGGGGTTTAATACTGATATCTACATTCTTATCACATACACCAAAGAATATTATTTTACCACCTCTTCTCACCAGGTCGAAAGATAATCTGGAAGTCTCGGGAGTACCAGCGCATTCTATCACAATATCTGCACCATCATAGGTGTTTTTCAACGTGATATCCCTAACATCCTCGTCGGTTGGATTTATTATTATATCTGCACTAAACATACTGGCGATTTCTCTTCTTTCTTTCGATGGCTCGGCAATAATTACTAAACCTGCCCCAGAACCACTAATTAGCTCTATCATCATAAGTCCAATGGCACCGGCTCCAAGAATCACTACTGTGTCTCCTGTCTTTATATTTGCAAGGTCCACTCCATGAACTACGCATGAAAGAGGCTCAACAAAAGCACCCCAATCAAGAGGTATATTATCTGGCATTCTGAAGACCTGTGTCTCTGGTACAATTGAATATTCTGCAAATCCTCCATCTAAATTGACACCAAGAGCAGTCAGGTTCTCACAAAAATGTACCATGCCTCGTCGGCAATAGTAACAGTGCCCACAGTTAACATTGGGATCTACCACAACCCTATCACCTTTCTGGAATCTACTAACACTGCTTCCCACTTCACTAACGACTCCCACGTATTCATGTCCAAGTATCACCGGAGGATTTGAGTTTGCAGTACCATCGAAAATGTGTATATCTGTACCACAGATGCCACAGGCTTCCACACTTATAAGTAACTCATCTGGCTTTAATCTGCGAAGTTCTTTTTCCTCAATCTTTATACTACCTGGTTTATAGAAAACAGCTGCTTTAATTTTCCCCTCCCTTAATTTCTATTTTATAAACCTTAAGTTCTTTCTTAGCTAAATCAAATGGTATTTGGTCCTTAAAGGGAATAGATTCTTCAGTCTCAAGGTCAGTTACATCACTTATGTCTAAATCAGTTTCGATCGAACCTTTGGTTCTTTCCCAATCATGGTTGATTATCCACAAAAGGAGCACAGTTCCTTCTTGATATTTTACAATACCTAACTCAACAAAAGGATTATCAGTATCAAAGGATGGTTTTATTTCAGCCATTCTTGAAAGGCTTTTATAAAACCTGTAGGTTTTATCTTTCTTATAAACTTCCGGTGTATTGGCAAGATAATACTCAAATGGGTATGCAGAAAATATAACTTTACCTTTACCTATGGAATTTAATATTATTGTAGGTCTCCCTTCTTTATCCACTGCAAGAATTTCTGCTTTCGTAGTAACAAGCGGACAAAATGCTGTATCCCTTGGATTTCCTTTTCTTTGATAGGTAAATTTTTCTCCCTTTGATATATCAAAGAAATTACTCGTAAATTCTACTTCTATTTCATTTTCTTCTGGTATGTCCGCAAGGCCATACCTTAGAAGGTGCTTTGCACCAAATAGCTCTTCAAATATATGAATCCACATATCACTGTTAAATGAATAATAAAAAATCCCACCCTGTTCCACATAACGATATATAGCCTCCCAGAAAGGAGCGGTGAATTTCTGTGTATTTGGTGCGATTAACAATTTTGTATCTTTTGGAATACTAATGATTTCTTTAGATTCTATCTCTTCGGGAAGCGGAGGCTCTGTGAGAAAATAAGCATTTATGTGTGCTTGCTTTGTTAAAGTATATGATTGGAGAAGGACTTTTCTCGTCATATCCTTATCTTCGTGCGTATAAGGATAATCTAGGATATAAAAAGATGGAACAGTAATTAAAACTTTGCTCTTTTCAATCTCAATTTCGTTTATGTCAATATCTTCCATTATCTTGCTGAACCTCTTTATTTCATAACCTGCTTCTTTTACGCCTCCATCGGCTTTTGTAACTCCAAAAAATAGCTCATGTACATGATGAGAGTAGGGTCTCTGATATGGAAGGTCAAAATCAGAGTAACACCAAGAGAGAGTTCCAACTGAACCAGAAAGAAATGCACTATGATAAGTTATGCGATAGTAATCCGCCTGATGCTCTTCCGATACATAGCAATTGGAACAACCAAATTCCTCGAGAATAACAGGTCTTCCATAATCACACATCTTAATAATAAAAGATGGTATATAAGAGTGTCGTAATGAATCATCATCGTATAGATATATATGTGGTCCGATGAAATCAATTAAATCCTTCTGCTCTTTTAATCTGAATCCGTTATCCTTACCATAAACTTCTCTCCCAAACACTCCATCACCGACACTTATTGGTCGTTTTGGGTCCAACCTTCGAATTACCTCGCAGATAGTTTTCACCCAATTATTCACACTAAGAGAATCCGAATTGCCCGCATAGTTTGTAATTTCATTGGACAGGAGCCATCCAATTATTGCCTTACTATCTTTAACTTTTTTTACTACTTCCCGAACAAATAAAGACTCCTGTTTTAACATCCAGGGATCGTTATAGAAGTTCCTACCCTCTCTCCAGGGAACATCCCAATCCTCTCCGGACATATGACCAACAAAAAATGATGGAATTGCAAATAAATCAACGTCTTCGCAAAGAGAAATAAATTCTTCGAATCTATCAAGCATCACATGTTCTACCTTATCTGGAGCAGGCATAAAATCTGGCCAATATAGAAATGAACGACAAACATTCATGCCCAAATCCTTCATCTGTTTGAGTTCCTCTTTTACTTCATCCGGATTCCATTTTCTCCACATCAGAGGTCCAGTCTTTCTTGGCCAATAATTTGCACCTATTAAATAGATAGGTTTCCCTCTCTCAAAAAAGCAAGTCTTTTCCATTTCTAAAATCTATAGGGAATTTTGATTTTTAGAAAATTCCTTACTGCTCCCGGCATCCAGAGCTAACCTTTTAAGCCTGTATGAGCCATACTCGCAATAAAGTGTCTCTGAAATATAATGTAAATTATTACAATCGGAAGCGCCAACATCATTGCTGATGCTAACTGCACACCCACTTGTGCCTCGGCCTGACCTCCAACTGTAAACAGTGCTACCATCTGTGGCATGGTCATAAAGGATGTTTTTCTAATAACGACTAAAGGCCAGAGTACATTATTCCATGTATTCATAAATGTGATTATCCCCACAGTCACCAACGCAGGTATGGAGTTAGGCCAGATAATTCGATAAAGTATGCCAAAATCACTACACCCATCCATTCTTGCTGCATCTATTATTGACTTAGGAAAAGCCTTGAAATATTGTCTGAATAAGAGAATACCAAAGGCACTTACCATTCCAGGAACTATTAGCGCCTGATACGTGTCTGTCCAACCCAATTTGACCATAAGGACATAAAGCGGTATCAGAGTTATCTGGAATGGAATCATCATCGTAAATAGGATAACCATAAATATAAGTTCTCTTCCTCTGAACCGTAACCTTGATAGAGCATAACCAATCATTGAAGAGAGGATAAGTACCGAGATGGTTATAGAACTGGACACAATGAGACTATTAAGGAAAGCTCTCACTATTGGGATTCTCCTGAAGACTGTTATATAACTTCTGAAAGAAAAATTTCGAGATAAAGGAGAAAGGTAAGATATCTCTCTCTCTGGTCGTAGTGATGCTGTTGTCATCCAGATGAATGGATAGATAAAGACTATTGCAGCAAGCAACAATAATATATAGAATATTATCCTTTTCATGCGTACACCTCAGTTTCAAACAACTTTCGTTGTATTATAACCACAATCATTATAATAAAGGCCACAGCAAACGCTAATGTCGCCGCATATCCCATATGGTTGAAATAGAAGGCCTGCTTATAAATATACAATACACAGGATAATGTACTGTTAATTGGTCCACCACCTGTCATCACATAAGGTTCTATGAATAGAGAGAATCCACCTAACGTTGAGAGTATCAATACCATTATCATAGTGGGATTTAACATCGGAATGGTTATATAAAAGAACTTCTGGACCCCTGACGCTCCATCAACATCTGCAGCTTCATAGATGGAGGATGGTATAGCCTGCAGACCTGCTAAGAATAGAACAATATAGAGCCCAACATTCTTCCATGTAGCCATTATAGCAATCGATGGCATAGCAAATTTGGTGTCGATTAACCAGGGTATCTTTGCAATGTTAATCCTGGAGAGTATAGTATTAAATAGACCTGTCTCAAACGAATAGAACTGCTGCCAGAGTATGGTGATTACCACACCTGATATAACAACAGGAAGGAAAAACGAGGCTCTAAAGAAACCTCGTGCTATAATTTTCTGATTAAGGATATTTGCGATGACCAAGGCAATAATAATTTGAAGGGGTATGTGTATTACAAGGAAGGTAAGCGTGTTGCGCAAAGATTTCCAGAAGAGTGGGTCATGGAGAAGAAAATTAAAATTATAAAGCCCGGCAAACTTCATGGGTGAGATTATGTTCCACTTATGAAAAACCAGAATGAAGGAAAAAATTAGAGGATAGCCCACGAATATAAGAAAGAATATGATATACGGCAATACCATCACATATCCCACCCTGTCAGTTTCGTATCTACCAAGTTTCTTCATATCTTTTATCTCCTTAGAATTCGCCTGACGGTTTCTGCAGCGTTCATTACCGACTCACGAGGCTCCTGCATACCATAAATAACAGAATACTCAAATGCTTGTGCTATAACATCAAAGACCTCCTTTAACTGTGTGACATTATCAGAACCTCTTGTATATGATATTTGTCTGGCAAATTTTAACACCTTTGGATTCTCCTCAAAATATTCCTTATAGGTTGAATCGATCTCTAAATCCTTTCTAAAGGGGATTTGAGAGGTAAACTCTAGAAGCTTCAGGTCACTCTCCTTTGATATCAGGAATTTAACAAATTCCCAGGCCTCCTCTGGATGTTTCGTGGTAGCAAATATCACTATATTCTTTGGGTCGCTGTAGGTTAGAATAGGTTCTGGAGTGCCATCGGGAACAGGCAAGGGTGCAAAATCATACTCAAAACCCTCATGTTTATATTTCTCCAGATACGCGATATCCCAGGGTCCCACAAATTGAACAGCTATATTTTCTAATAAAAATTGGCTCCCCTGAAGCGAACCCCTGGGAAAATATCCCTTTTTGAAACCCTCTTGTAAAAAACGAAATACACCAACAGCATATTCATTATCAAAGTCAACTTCTCCGTTCTTAAATAGTGTCCTCCCACCAGATGCAGCAATATAGAATGCATAGAAATCAAAGAACCGATGCCACCATACGGGGTTCACATTGATTACACCAATCCACTGGTCAACTGAGCCATCACCATCTGTATCTTTCGTGAGTTTCTTGGCATCCTCCATAAACTCAGAATATGTTCGTGGTGGTTCTGTTATACCAGCCTCCCTGAATAATCTCACATTATATTCCATCATTATCGGATTTCCCTTCCAAGGCATTTGATGATAATGTCCATCTCTTGAGATGAAGTTTGTAAGGATATCACTGGACATACGTGAGAGAACTACATCTTGAAAGTCCTTGAATTCATCCAGAGCAACAAGAGCATTTGCCTCGGCAAATTCTTCCACGACTCCAGGCCAGATATTAGAACATATATCGGGTGTCGTCCTGGCTGCAACTGCTGTAAGGAGAACCTCTTCACTCGATTGACTGGCTGGTAGTGGTTGCATGATTACTTGAATATCTGGATGTGTTCTATTCCACTCACCAACAATATTTTTTGCCAGATCAATCTCATATGGGTTAGAAGAAGGCCAGTATGTAAGCCTAATAATTTTACCTCTTCCTAACAAGGTAATATTTAGGAGAAGTAGTAGCACGGTGATTAAAGGGATTCTTGACATAATCACAACCCTGCCAGTTCAAAGAACCTGGATAGTGGGGCTGTTGCAACACCAATAACGGTATCAGCTCCACCGTAGTATACGAATATGGTATCATCCTTAAGAACAGCACCATTTGTAAATACAACCATGGGGATTACGCCCTCCTTCTCGTATTCCATCTCTGGTTCAAGGATTGGCTCGGGATGCCTGTAGATAATCCTGGTGGGATCTTCCAAATCTATAAAAGCAAAACCAATTCTATAAACATGTGTTCTCGAAACTCCATGATATATAAAAAGCCATCCCTTTTCAGTCTTAATAAGAGGTGCGCTTGGACCTACTTTAAAATACTCCCATTCTTGTTCTGGACTCATCAATATGTTATGATCATACCAGTTTTTAAGGTCATTGGAGTAGCATATCCAGATATGTGGAGAGACTCGATGGTAGATTACATATTTCTCGTTAAACCTCTTGGGGAATATTACTACATCTTTATCTATAACCCCTGGCAAGGGATATACCCGTTCACTAAAATTCCAGTTATGATGCAAAAAATCATCAACAGAGATAGAGGTTAAAGCAATCTGGGGTATCCTTGTATCTTTACGCAATTTATCATCCATCCCGGGTACCCTTCCATAGGCTGTATATACAATATGTAGACGATTCCCTATCATTATAATACGCGGGTCTTCTACACCAAGATAATCCAATTCACTCTGTGGTGAAAACACAGGTGAATCGAGTCTTTCATCAATATGAAAACCATCTTGACTTGCTGCGTAGCCAAGTGTTGATTTTTCATTCATATCGCTTGCACGATATAATAAATGAACCTTCTCATTAAGATATATGGCACCAGCATTGAAAACCATTTTGGATTCCCATGAGTGTGATTCTATTGGCTTTAATATTGGGTTTTCTTTATATCTCTCAAGCATTATTCCTCCTTTTATGCAGTTTTGCATTAAAGTCTAAAAGGTATTAAAACTTATTATATTGATAATGTATATAATTCTGTATATAGACTTATACTCATCTAAATATAACATCTTTTTTCTTTCCTAACAGTTGGGTAATATTTCTTTATACTTTAAATTTTTTAAAATGTCAAGTTTTTTATTAATTTTCTACTTCTTTTGGTAGAATGTAATCAGTTATAAATTAATTTGAGCGATAATTCGAGCTGATATCCTGTTAACGTTCTCTACAATCTCTCCTTCATCGAAATTCACTAATTTACCTTCTCTAACCACTATCTTACCATTTACAATTGTATATGCGGTTTCATGATTGAAACCTGCAAAGACAACACAAGCAAGTGGGTCAGATAAACCACCTGCGTACTGGAGACAATTTATATCAAACATAGCAATGTCGGCACCCTTACCCACCTCTATAGAGCCAAGAGCAGTGAAATTCAATATCTTAGCTCCGCCTTTTATAGCGAGTTCGAGCGCTTCACGTGCGGATAATCCGGATGGACCGTATTTCACCCTCTGCAGGAGCATAGCATTCCTCACTTCACCAAGCATGTCCGAGGAGTCATTGGATGATGACCCATCAACACCCAATCCAACGGTGATTCCAAGCCCCAGCATCTCACATACCCTTGCTATACCTGAACCAAGCCTCATGTTGGAAGTTGGACAATGGGATATTGATGTTTTGGTCTCGCGAAGTAAATCTAGTTCAGAATCATTAAAATGTATCCCATGAGCAAAAGATACACCTTCTCCAACCCAGTTTAGTTCCTCCATCAATTCAAGTGGTCGCTTTCCAAAACGCTCTTGGCAATATTCTTCTTCGCTCAAGCTTTCCGCCAGATGGGTATGGAGCGTAACATTGTATGCACGAGCAAGAGATGCAGTTTCTTTCATAAGATCACCTCCTGCAGAAAATGGACTGCAGGGTGCAAGTGTAATCCTTCTCATTGAAAGGGGAGATGAATCATGGAATTCTTCTATTACTCTCTGACTATCCTTTAATACTTCTTCTGTACTCTGAGACAACTCATCAGGAGGCAATCCTCCATTTTTTTTACTCATTGTCATTGATCCCCGTGAAGGTGAAAACCGTATACCCAATTTACTTGCCGCGTCAAACTGGATACCAAGAAGGTCTCCTTTAAAGTTTTCTGGATAGATATAATGATGGTCCGTTGTAGTTGTTGCCCCAGTCTTTAACAATTCTCCACATCCAAGCAGGGTTGAATAATAAATGGCCTCCTCATCAATACATGCCCAGATGGGGTAGAGACTGGTTAGCCAGTCAAAGAGCTTTACGCCCTGAATTGCAGGAAGGTTCCTTGTTAGATTCTGGAATAAATGGTGATGTGTATTAATCATACCAGGCATTACGAGATATTTGGAACAGTCAATTATTTCTACTCTCCCTTTTTCTGGGGGCGTGAGTTCTATACTTTCTTCAATTTTTTCAATCCTGTTTCCCTTTATTAGTATATCAGAACCACTAAGCTCATCCATTGAATCATTGAACGTTGCAACATAGAAACAATTTTTAAGTAGTATAATACTATCTTCCATAGCCAAGGCGTTCTGCAAGTACATCAGGAAGACCTGCTGCCCTTATCTTTCTCTGTGCTTCCCTAATATTATACTCGACTCGAATTATCTTAATATATCTCTTTTCTGAATCATATATTACAAAAGAAGCTCTCGGGTCAAAGTCTCTTGGTTGTCCAATACTTCCTGGATTTATTATGTATTTTGCATCCTTATCCAAATCTACTTCATAATCTGTTATAATCCTTATCTTATTATCGTTATTTTCAAAAATCACAGGAATATGAGAATGTCCAATAAAAAGAATATCATGCTCCATTATCTCGAAATCAATATGTGTTTGGGGAATACTTAGGAGATATCTCCATTCATCGGGCTTGTAAAGGGATCCATGAGCGAAATGTAGATTATCAACAGTGGAAATGAGTGGAAGTCTTTTCAGGAAATTGATATAGTCAACTTTTAGCACTTCTCCAGTCCAAAGTGCTGCTTCCCTTGCAACGGGATTGAATAAACTAACGTCTGTCTTTCCCACAGCTGCATAATCGTGATTACCAGCAATTATTATATCAGAATTCCCTCGAGTAAGGTCTATACACTTTTGGGGATCTGCACCATATCCAACGATATCTCCAAGACATACTACCTTGCCAATCCCTTTCATTGATCGAATCTCTGTAAGTACTTTCTGAAAGGCTTCTAAATTTCCATGTATATCCGATATAATTGCATATTTCATAAAAGTCCCTTCTCTTTTGCAATACGATCCAGAAGTCCATTAATAAACTTATCTGATTTCTCGGTAGAATATTCTTTTGCAATCTCTATAGCCTCATTTATTACCACCTTTGGTGGATTCAGAGGGAAATAGAGAAGTTCTGTCACAGCAATACCAAGAACGGCTTTATCCATAGCACAGACACGATCCCATTCCCAATTTAGAATAACCTTCTTAATTATATCATCTATCTCATCTAAATGCATAGATGCTTCCTCCACCAGTCTTGTTGCAAACTCTACAGATTCTTTACTATACTTCTTACTCTTTAATAGATTCCCAAGAGCCTCAAGTGGAGGTGTTAGGTTTATCCTCATAGGATACAGGCTCTGAACTGCAAGTATTCGTCCAATCCTTCTTTTAGCAGCCACTCTACATAGTCTTATAAAGGTCAATCATCTCAAGAGCAGAGATTGCAGCATCCCACCCTTTGTTTCCCACTTTCATTCCAGCCCTGCTTAATGCTTGCTCTTCTGTGTCCGCTGTTATCACCCCAAAAGCAATAGGCTTATCAGCCTGTAAAGCTATTCTTGCTATTCCTTTTGTAACTTCAGAAGCCAGATAATCAAAGTGCGGTGTATCACCTCTGATTAAAGCTCCCAGCGCGATAAATCCATTATAGCCACCCTTATCTACCACTTTCTTCATGAGCATAGGTAATTCAAAAGAGCCAGGTGTCCAATATAAATCAATATCCTTTTCGTCAACTTCATGACGGACAAGACAGTCAATGGCCCCATCCTTTAATTTCTCGGTTACTCTACCATTGAACCGAGAAATTATGATGGCAATCTTCACTCCCCTACCTTTTATCTTACCTTTATATTCCATTCTCCCTCCTTTTTGCCACAGAGACACAGAGAGCACAGAGTTTTATAAGAATATTTTAAATTTTATTAAACTTTTTATATTTGATTCATTAATAATCTTTTCTATTTTCATCTCTGTGTTCTTTTCTCCGTGTTCTCTGTGCCTTTGTGGCTAATAGTTCCTTTATACATTCTTCAAATAATGCCCCAATTTATCCTTCTTTACCTTTAGATAATCTAAATTCTCTTCGCTTGGTTCTGTTTCAATAGGGACTCTTTCAGTCACTGTAAGACCATAACCTTTTAGACCTACTATCTTTCTCGGATTATTTGTTAAGATTCGGATTGTTGATAGACCAAGGTCCTTTAGTATCTGTGCACCAATTCCGTAATCTCGAAGGTCTGGTTTGAATCCAAGTTTCTTATTAGCTTCAACCGTATCAAATCCTTCGTCCTGGAGTTTGTAACTCTTTAGTTTATTAAGCAATCCTATGCCCCTCCCTTCCTGTTTCATATAAAGCAGTACCCCCACGCCTTCTTTGTTTATTATCTTTAGAGCACTCTCTAACTGATTTCCACAATCACATCTGAGCGACCTGAGCGTATCTCCGGTCAGGCATTCAGAATGAACCCTTACAAGAACATTCTTCTTGCCAGCTACTTCTCCCTTTACAAGAGCAATATGGATTTTATCGTCTATCTCATTGGAATAAGGAATAAGACGGAATCTTCCAAAACGGGTGGGGAAATCAACCTCAAGCTCCCTTTTTACTAACTTCTCTCTTCTCTGTCTATATTCAACAAGTGACTTTATAGTAATAATCTTCAGGTTGTGCTTTCTTGCTATCTCCTTTAGATGTGGAAGTCTAGCCATTGTTCCATCCTCATCCAAAATCTCACAGAGAACCCCAGAAGGGTAGAACCCAGAAAGTCTTGCAATATCCATTGTAGCCTCCGTATGACCAACTCTCCTCAAAACCCCACCTTTCTTTGCCTGCAAGGGAAATATATGTCCTGGTCTTGCAAGGTCAGAAGGTTTTGTGCCTGGATCAATTAGTGCTTTGACAGTTGTGCTCCTATCGAAAGCACTTGACCCTGTTGTTGTTTCTTTCTTCGCATCCACTGATATTGTGAAGGCAGTTCCGTAACGAGCAGTTATGTTGGTAGTCATAAGGGGTAGTTCAAGTTCTTGAAGTCTCTCTTCAGGAAGCGGAACACAGATAAGCCCACGCCCTTCCTTTGCCATAAAATTTATAATCTCGGGTGTAATCTTCTCTGAAGCAACCACAAAATCTCCTTCATTCTCCCTATCTTCATCATCCACAATAATGATAGGTTTACCCTTTTTTACACACTCTATAGCCTCTTCTATAGGACTAAACTCACTCATTAGTTGCCTCCCTGATTCTGTTAATATATCTTGCGAGTGCATCAACCTCAATATTTAGGCAGTCCCCTCTCTTTCTGTATTGTAGATTTGTATTGTCCATTGTATACGGCACTATTGCAACTTTGAATTGATAATCACTAACATCTAAAACGGTTAAACTAATACCATCGAGTGCTACACTACCTTTCCTTGCAATAAATTTTCTCAAATAAGATGGATATTCCACCGTAATTTCCGCTGATACGTGAGTTTTTTGTATATCAACCAATTCACCCATTCCATCAATGTGACCATATACGAAATGTCCATCAATCGAATCACCAATTTTTAAAGATCTTTCTATATTAACCCAATCACCAGGTTTTAAAAGTGATAAATTTGTTTTCTTTAGGGTCTCTGGAACCGCTCTAAAGATAGAAGTCCTACCATAAACAGATTCAACTGTCAGGCACACCCCATTTATTGAAACGCTTTCTCCAATTTTAGCATCAAATGCTAACTGTAAATGAAGGGATGCACTTCTTCCTTCTCTTTTGATCCTTTCAAGTTTTATTACATCTTCAATTATTCCTGTAAACATTAAAAGCCTCTATCAATATGTCTTTCCCAAGACTCTTCACCCGGGTTTCAAGTTGCTTTCTCTTTAAAGGAGAAGATAGGAAAGGTACACCACTCCCTAAAAATGATGTAGAATAGAAGAGAAGGTATCTATCTACCACCCCAGCATTTATAAAGTTTGTAAAAGTATGGCTTCCACCCTCTAGGAGGATAGATGTTATACCAAACTCCCCTGCTTTCTTTAATATTTCTTTTACTGGAATAATACCTTTCTTTTCTTTAAATATCCAAATAGTTGCATTTGTGTATTTTTTATTCGCTTTTTCTTTTTTGGTTGCTATGATTATATCACCCCTCTCACTAAAGATTTTTGCATCAATTGGGGTATGCAGTTCGGGGTCTATTACTATCTTATAGGGTTCGTGTGTTGCTTTAACCAATCGCACTGTTAAACTTGGATTATCAGAAAGTATCGTTCCAATTCCTACGAGTATTGCATCAACTCTATTCCGGAAGCGGTGCACCTCTTCTAATGATTCCCTCCCGGTAATTTCGTATATCCCTCTCTTTGGATCTCCTATCTTTCCATCAAGTGTAAGTGCTGCCTTTAATATCACATATGGCATCCTTTTTCTAATATACTTTAGATAGAATGCGTTCTGTTCACGCGCCCTATCTTCCAATATTCCAGTCACCACTTCTATTCCGTTATCCATTAATATCTTAAACCCCTTACCATTAACAAGGGGATTGGGATCCTTGATAGGGGCTACAACTTTGCTGATACCGGATGATATAATTAGATCTGTGCATGGTGGAGTTTCACCATAGTGACAACAAGGTTCAATGGAGATATATAATGTTGCCCCCTTAGCCTCATCTCCTGCATCAAGAATTGCTTCTGACTCAGCATGAGGTCTACCTTTCCCTTTATGGTAACCTCTTCCAACTATCTTTCCATCCTTCACAACCAATGCTCCTACGAGTGGATTTGGAGAAACAATTCCCTCTCCCCTGCGAGCCAATTTAAACGTTTCAATTATAAAATAACAATCTATATTTGTATCCATAAAACAAAAGCCCACTTCGGGGCTTATTATCTCTTCTCCCATCCGGACTCTTACCGTCGGCTTCGGAATTTCACCGAATCAGGATAATCCCTCGCGGGCTTTAACCGCCGGTCGGGAATTTCACCCGGCCCCGAAGAGATTAATCTATTATATTATAAATAACTTATTTGTCAAGAAGCACAATCTATGATTTTAAAAGAGCAAAGCCCACCTCTTCAACCCCAAAAATATCAGCCACGGAGTCACCCCGGTATGGTCGGCCCCTCCTGTAATAGAAACCTATGAAGAATATCCGTTATTACACGGGGGAGCTCTTTGTGGCACATTATGGTGGTAAGGATGTGGGTTGGATCCTCTCCCACAATTAGGATTATTTAAATTCTAGCTCCTTCCAACTACTCCTGTAGAAGGCAATTACGGCAAGGATTGCTTTTACCCACCAATCAGATAAAGCTCCAAGCCAGATGCCAACAAACCCAAGATTAAGTTTGAACGCGAGTATGTAAGTAAGTGGCACACGGATAAGAAGGGACCCTACCACGGATATTATCATTGGAGTTTTTGTATCCCCAGCTCCTTTTAACCCTCCAGTAATTACCATAAATAAACCCAGGGGTATCTGCTCAAAAGCACATATAATTAAGGCAATAGTTGAAAGGGTTTTTACATCCATTTCAGGCTTAAAAATCTGTAAGATGAATCCAGGGAAAAGAACAAAGATAAAACCCAAAAGACTCATAAGTCCAATCGAATAATAGGAAGTCTTCTTAATACTCTCTTCTGCAAGTTTGATTTTTTTCGCTCCGAGACTTTGACCTACGAGGGTAGCCGATACAACACCAAAACCTACTCCTATCATAAAAGAGAAGGCTTCTATCCTGATAGCGAGCTGATGAGCAGCAAGGGCAACAGTCCCCAAAGCTGCAACCATCCTGATAAAAATTAACAATCCTATTCTCCTCACTACAGTCTCTATAGATGCTGGTAATGCAATTCTCAAGATATTCTTAACCATATTTCTATTAAACCTTTTTATATCGATTAAATTAAGAGGAACACCCTTCCTGAAGTAAATTGTAATAACGAATAAAGAGATACCTGCTATAATGTAAGCACCTCCAGTAGCAATACCTGCCCCCAACACATTAAGCCTCGGAAACATTCCTATACCAAATATCAAAAAATAATTGAAGATTATATTTATAATGTTTGAAACCAATAAAATAAACATAGGGGTTCTTGCATCTCCCATACCTCGAAGTATTCCAGAGCAAACAAAGAATACAATTCGAAATATTGCTATTCCAAGAACCCATCGAAGATATCCAACGCCGATAAGATGAACAGACTCACTTGCTCCCATAATTTTTAATAACCATCCACTTCCCAGAATCCCTAAGATACTTATTGTTAAACCAACGATGATAGCGATCATTAGACTATTACCTCCTGCGTCTTTTATCCTTAGAGGTAAATGGGCACCTGAAAACCTAGCAGTTAGTGCCTGAGATGATATTCGTAAAGGAAATCCAAACATTGAAATGAATGTAAAGGCAATAATGTTTGACAAACCAACCGCTGCAATGGCATCCGTTCCCAGCCTTGATACCATAATCATATCCACCATCATGGTTATTGTGTACAGGAGATACTCAGTAACTGATGGCCATGCAAGAGAGAATATATTCCTATGAAGCATCTTTCGATTAATTATTAAAAATGAACCTTCCTCTAACCTATTTTCCATAATTGTTATTTTTTTCTCATAGAAATAATACGTCATTATAGGGAATCATCAAGAGAAAATATAATTCCCTATAGACTTGACAGTAAAAAAAGCATTGATAAATTACCAATATGAAAAAGAAGGGTAATAACAGTGGAAAAATTTTAGGGGTAATTGGTTTGGGATACGTGGGTTTACCCCTTTCATTAGAATTTGTGCGTTCAGGTTATAAAACTATTGGTTTTGATATAGACGAAAAAAAGATAAAGGTGCTCTCCTCTGGAAACACTTACATAAAGCATATTGGTGAGAATAGAGTTAAGGAAATGATTGAAACGGGGTTCTTTGAACCAACATCAAACTTTTCAAGGATAAATGAGGTTGACGCGATATCTATATGTGTTCCAACTCCTCTAGATGCTCATAGAATGCCTGATCTTTCTTATGTTATAGACTCCGCCAGAATGGTTAGTAAAAATATGAAAAAGGGAACACTGGTAATACTTGAATCTACCACCTATCCAGGAACCACAAGAGAAGTATTACTCCCTATTCTTGAAGATGGAGATAGAAAACTTGATAAGGATTTCTTTTTGGCGTTTTCCCCTGAGAGAGAAGATCCCGGAAATAAAAAATATAATACAAAGAACATCCCTAAAGTAGTGGGAGGCATATCCCAAAATTCAACAAAAATAGCGGTTGAATTATACAAAACTATCTTTGATGCAGTAGTAGAGGTCTCTTCATCTGAAGTAGCAGAGGCAACAAAATTACTTGAAAATACCTATAGATCAATAAATATCGCTCTGGTAAACGAGTTGAAGGTAATTCTTGATAGAATGGGAATCAACATCTGGGAAGTTATAGAAGCCGCAAAAACTAAACCCTTTGGGTATACAGCATTTTATCCTGGTTCCGGGTTAGGAGGACATTGTATTCCAATCGATCCCTTTTATCTTTCATGGAAAGCAAGGGAACTCGGACTAAACACCAGGTTTATTGAACTTGCAGGTGAAATAAACACCTCAATGCCAGAATATGTTGTTGAGAAAACAATTTTTGCATTGAGCGAACATAAAAAGGCACTTCGTGGTTCTAATATATTGGTTATAGGTGTTGCATATAAGAAGGACATTGACGATGCCAGAGAGTCCCCTGGCATCCGAATTATGGAGTTATTAATCGAACGGGGAGCAAATACATCCTATTATGACCCTTATATCCCAGAGATAAAAGGGTTCAGACAAACGGATCTCGTTATGAAATCAGTGGACTTAACAGACGAATTATTATCTGGTCAGGATGCAGTGATTATATCAACTGCTCATTCTTTGATAGATTATCAAAAAATTTATAAGAATTCTTCTCTTATCATCGACACTAGAAATGCTCTTTGGGGCATAAAGAGCGACAAGATTACTCTCGCATAGATGAAACTCATCCATGTAGTTGGAACTCGACCCAATTTTATGAAGATAGCTCCAATTATGAGAGTTGCATATAAATATGACACAATTCAACAAGTTCTTGTCCATACAGGACAGCATTATGATGATTACATGTCTAAATGGTTTTTTGAAGAGCTCGGGATTAGTGAACCAGATATAAATCTTGAGGTTGGTTCTGGTACACATGGAGAGCAGACGGGTGAGATAATGAAACGGTTTGAAAGATTTCTTATAGAGGAAGGTGGCGATGTTATCCTTGTTGTAGGGGATGTGAATTCAACAATTGCCTGTGGGCTTGTAGCTAGTAAATTACATATTCCACTTGCTCATGTTGAAGCAGGTCTACGCAGTTTTGACAGAAGGATGCCCGAGGAGATAAACAGGCTTCTAACTGATGCAATCTCCGATTATCTATTTACACCAGCTGAAGAGGCTAATATGAATCTTAAAGCCGAAGGTATACCTGAAGAGAAAATTTATCTGGTAGGCGATGTTATGATAGATACTCTTATCTGGGAGATGGAGAGGACACAGAAGCTGGATGAACCACCATTTGAAGATTTAAAAAACAGGGAATATGCTGTTCTAACTCTACATAGACCCAGCAATGTAGATGTTCCTGAAACATTTAGGGGGATAATGAAGGCACTGAATACTATAGCAGAAGATATAGAAATAATATTCCCTGCTCATCCAAGAACGAAAAGTAAGATGAAGGAATTCCAGATTTATCCTGGAAATGATAATATCCGAATAACTGATCCTCTCTCCTATCGTGATTTTCTAAAACTTTATAAGAATTCTATATTTGTTCTAACAGACTCAGGTAGTATTCAGCAGGAAACCACCTATCTTAATATTCCCTGCCTTACCATAAGGGAGAACACAGAGAGACCCTTCACAATATCAAAAGGAACGAATATCCTGGTTGGTGTGGGTCCAGAAAAGATAGTTGTGGAGTCAAAGAAGATACTTGATGGAGAAGTAAAGAAATCAAAAGGGTTCCCTCTATGGGATGGAAAATCAGCAGAGAGGATAGTTGAGATATTGTATAAGGATTTCTAAATAAATTTATCTATAACCTATTTTTTCATTTGCATTTTCTAATATTTAATAGACTATTCCCCCCATGAGCTAAATCAAAAAATATAATTCCCCTACATTTGAAAATAAAGCTTTATGGAACTAATCTAGACCCTAAATCGTCTATAAATCAAAGGAGGGGTATTATAATCTGGAGGAGACAGCGCTTTGCACTTTTGTTCGTTGACATAATATTTGCATTTTTATCAATAAGCCTAACCTACTTTTTTCTCCAGCGGGGGAATATATATCTGGATAATAAAGGGCTTCTGGAGATAATTGTATTCACCCTTATTGTAATCTCTGTCTTTACTTATACCGATTTATACAATTATGCTGTCTTTTTAAACCGTTTCAGATATCTTTACAGGACAACCAAAGGGATTGTATTATCTTTTATTGTTTATTTAATATTCTCCTGGCTACTCAAATCTTATCACCTTCAACACACTCTCTTTCCATTGGTTCTTTTCTTTATATTTGCAGGTTTAACATATTTTTCAAGGATAGTCCTTCTTCCCATATATTGTATTATTTCCCCCAAGAAGGATGTTATACTTTACGCTCCAGAAGGCGAATATAAGGAAATAGAAAGCTGGATTAAAAACCACAGGGAATCCAATATAAATATACAGGAAATAATAACAGATGAAGAAGAAATAAATAAATATAAAGAAAATGGATTACCTGTTATCCTATCCACTGTAACAGGAAACTGGGACCGATTATTTAATTTAATATTTAGTTTTAGGAATAAATCACCTCTCCTATTATATACCCCTCTTTTGTCAGGGATTGAAGATGTTGATTATTGGACATATATCAATGAAGTCCCGCTTGTTCCCTTCAGGTGGAGTAGGGATGGAAAGGTATATAAATTAATAAAGAGAATTATTGATGTCATAGGAGCACTAATAGCCATCATTGTATTTTCACCTTTTATGGCTATCTCAGCAATAGTCATCAAACTCACTTCAGAGGGTCCAGTATTGTTTTCCCAGGAAAGATTTAGTAAACACAACAAAAAATTCAATATGGTAAAGTTCCGTTCAATGTATAAAACGAATGACCATAAAGTTCACAGGGAATTTGTGAAGGACCTTATAAACGGTAATAATTGTGAAAAAAAGGTATTTAAGTTAACTGATGATCCACGTATAACACCTTTTGGTAATATCTTACGAAAAACAAGCATTGATGAATTTCCTCAATTTTTTAACGTCCTGAAAGGGGACCTATCTCTTGTAGGACCAAGACCCCCAATTGAATACGAAATAGAAGAGTATTTAGACTGGCAGAAGACTCGCCTTTCCGTAACTCAAGGGTTAACCGGTATGTGGCAGATCTTTGGAAGATCACAATTACCATTTGACAAATCCTGTTTTCTTGATATATATTACGCCGAAAATCAAAGTCTATGGATGGATCTGCATCTATTGGCATTGACGCTTCCGACTATAGTGTTTGGAAAAGGAGCATATTAGGAGGAATTTTGGGTTACATAAATTTGAGAGGTGAAAAGAAAGAAATCGATACTAAAATACAGCAGGATTTGTTAATCCCGGAGTATAACATTGTAATAAAGGATACAATCCTTGGAGATGGAGTAACAATTTGGAGTAATGTTAACATATATGGAGCTAAGATTGGTGAGAGTACTAAAATTGGAGCATTTGTAGAGATTCGAAAGGGGGTGGAAATAGGAAAGAACGTCAAGATAGAACCTCTGGTTTTTATTCCAGAGGGAGTAAAAATTGGAAACTGTGTATTCCTGGGACCAAATGTTGTTTTTACCAACGATGTTTATCCCCGCTCGTGTACAAAGGAAGGTAAATTGATAGAGGAATACGAAATAACTACAACAATTGTTAAAGATGGAACTTCAATTGGAGCTCAATCAGTAATAATGTGTGGAATTACAATTGGAGAGAACGCACTTATAGGGCTTGGCTCAACTGTTATGAAGGACGTTCCTTCCAATTCTGTTGTTTTTGGAGAGAAAGCGAAGTTGAGGAGGTTAATTGATGAATAAAATCCCGCTCGTTGATTTACACGCTCAATATGAAGAAATCAAAGATGAAATGTATAAACTCTGGGATGAGATACTGGAGTCAATGTATCTCTATCTTGGACCAAATGTTAAAGGTTTTGAGAAGGAATTTGCAGAATTCAATAGAGTTAAACATTGTGTGGGACTTGGAAGTGGAACAGAGGCTATCCATTTTTCGATTCGCGCTCTGGGAATCGGGGAAGGAGACGAAGTCATCGCTCCCTCCCATACCTTCTTTGCTACAATAGAAGCAATTATTCAAGCAGGAGCATATCCTGTAATGTTAGATATCGATCCAGAATTGTATACATTATGTCCAGATGCAGTCAGGGAGTATATTGAAAGTAATTGTTCAAAGGAAAGAGAAGGATTAAAGGACAAAAATACAGGAAAGATACTAAAGGCTCTCCTACCTGTCCATATCTACGGGCATCCAGCTGATATGGATGCTTTTAAGGAAATATCAGATGAATACAATCTCATGATTATTGAAGATGCAGCTCAGGCTCATGGAGCAGAATACAAAGGGAGAAAGGCTGGTGCATTAGGAGATATTGCAGCCTTCAGTTTCTATTTTTCAAAAAATCTTGGTGCACTTGGTGAGGGTGGCGCAATAACCACTAATAGTGATGAATATGCAGAGAGGATTAGAAAACTCCGGGAACATGGACAGAAAGATAAGTATCATCATGATTCCATAGGTTATAATTCAAGACTGGACGAGATTCAGGCTGCAGTCCTCAGATGTAAATTAAAACTACTAAAGAAATGGAATGATAGAAGAAGGGAGGTTGCGTCTTTCTATAATAATGCGTTGAAGGATTTACCACTAATTATTCCAACCGAAGCAGAATGGGCACATCATGTTTATCACCTGTATGTTATATGCTCTGATAAAAGAGATGAACTCTTTGGACATCTCAAAGACAGGGGTATTGGATGCGGCATGCATTATCCCATTCCCTGTCACTTACAGGAAGCGATGAAGGGGTATGGTAACAGTGAGGGAGATCTTCCTGAAACAGAAAAGGCAGCAAAAGAGATTCTTTCATTGCCTATATATCCACACCTTTCAGAGGATGATACCTCACGTGTTGTTGAAACAATAAGAGAATTCTACAAATAGGAGGATTGATGAAGATTGCTGTAATTGGACTTGGATACTGGGGACCTAATTTACTGAGAAATCTCCTCGCTGTTGGGGGCTTTGAAGTTGTTGGTTGCGAAAAGGATGAGAAACGATTGGAGGAAGTCAAGGAAATGTTTCCAAACACCTCCTATGTCTCAGACTATAATGAACTCCTTGAAGATAAGGATTTAAAGGCTGTTGCAATATCAACACCTCTTGGCTCACATTATACAATAGCAAAAGACTTTTTAGAGAATGGCAAAGATGTTTTTGTAGAAAAACCCATGACAAAATCATCCACTGAAGCAAAAGAACTTATAAAGATTGCCAAAGAAAAAGATGCAGTATTAATGGTTGGACATATATTTGAGTACAATGATGCAGTGTTAAAGGTAGGAGAAATAATTAGGAGTGGGGAGATAGGAGAAGTGCAGTATATCACTTCTACAAGGGTCAATCTGGGTATTCACAGAAAGGATGCAAATGTTCTCTGGGATTTAGCTCCCCATGATTTTTCTATTATATTCAACTGGATAGATTCGGATCCAGTGTCAATTGCGACGACTGCAAAAGAGTCAGTAGTTAACGGAATACCGGATGTTGCATTTATTCAAAGCACTTTTCCTTCAGGGATGATCGTTGATATTCAGGTTGGATGGCTTGCTCCGTCAAAGATTCGTGAAACAATTGTTGTGGGTAGCAAAAAGATGATTGTATATGATGAAACAAATCCACAGGAAAAGGTAAAGGTCTATGATTCCGGTGTTGATATTGAAGATCCACATGATTATGGTGAATTCCTATTATCTTATCGTTCAGGGGCTATACATTCCCCAACACTCTCAACAAGAGAACCCTTGCGAACCGAATTGAACCATTTTGTTGAATGCATAAGAGAAAGGAAAAAGCCAAACACCGATGGATACAACGCTCTCAGGGTAATAAAAGCAGTTGAAATGGCAGAGGAAAGTCGAAAAAAGAAGAAGATAATTACCCTTTGATATGCACCTTTAAAAGAACTGTTCTTGTTACCATTTTGAGTTGAGAAACCGTAGAAATTAAAAGAGAGGATCATTTATTCGATTTTCTTTATTAATATTGGAATTCACTAGATAAAAAGGGCAGAACTACAAAGACAAAACCTTAGATTAATACTTCTCTATATATTTTTAATAGATTTTTCTTCTGAATATCCCATTGGAGAAATTCTCTTACCCTCTTTATCCCATATTCACCCATTTCTTTTCTCTTTTTCTCATTGTTTAACAGATAAATAATTGCATCTCCAAAAGCATATTCATCATTATTTTCTATGTAAAGAGAGGCACCTTTAGCAGAAAATCTTCCTTCAGTACCATCATATTGTACAATTGGTTTACCTAAGGCCATATATTCCATGATTTTTAATGGTGTAGATTTATTTAACACCTCTGATTCCTTCTGAGGGTCTACACACAGATCAACACTTGACAATATTTTAAATAGATTTTCCTTATTATATTCACTTCCATAAAAAATAAAATACTCTCCAAGTTTTCTATCAATTACAATTTCTTCTATTCTTGCACTATCAGTTCCATCCCCAATAATTAAAACCTTGAAATCTCTGAAACTTCTTTCCTTTACCATATATTCTACTGAACTGACTAATTTTGATAGACAATCCTGTTTATCTATTCTCCC
>SOIB01000031.1 GCA_004377355.1 Candidatus Stahliibacteriota bacterium
TAGCAGAATACTGAATTCTTTAAAGCAAAAGAGGTACCACAAGATATGGTAACTACGACAGATAAAACGGGACTATTTTTCCACTTGCACTTCGGGCATGTTAATGGGTCCACTTCGTAGTTTTTTGGATCAATCTTGCCCAATTCTAAGGTTTTTTAGGGAAATGGAACGGGTTTTGAAAGGAATTCCTACAAAATGAGAGTGGATATGGAGGGCCAGTCTTCATTTTCCGAGTAACGGCATACGATCATTAGATAATCGATACCCATTGTGAGTGTTGAACCGTAAATCATTCCTTTTTAGATATTGATTCCTTCATTTTTTCGTATCCGAAGGTATCCTCCAATAATGAAAATAATACCAACAATAAATACAATGTTATTTTCATTGATTATACCATAAAAAACCGCGGCTATTCCTATAAGACATGCAGTGATAATGAAAGCCTTTTCTTTCATTTTAATGCCACTTTTCTATTGATGTTCATTACAATTCAGGAAGATGGAAAGAGCTTATCATTAGGTTGGTGCGGAAACGTTTCTTAAAGGGTCTGGCCGGCCAAAGAGTTATATTTTAGATTCCGGTTCTTGAAAGAAGTCGCCGTAGCCATTAAAACGAAGTGGGCTCGCTTTCGATAATCAGTTCGTTTTCCTTGTAGCCAAAAAGCAAGAGGATTTCCTTGCAAAGGACCAGCATATCTTTTACTGCTAAATGGAGATCCAGATAGATCTTTGTTCCGGCTATTTTTTCAGACTCTAAAAATTCATAGGGATTTTGACTAAAACAGGCCCTGCCTTCTAAAGAGATATATAATATACTCTCAAATTCATCTCTGTGCTTATCATATATGATCTCACAGATCTTCAATACCATGGCCTTCCATGAATGCACATCGTGTTTTTCCCCTTTAAAAGAAAAGGATTTAATCGACTTCCCTTTAAAATCTTTTTTCCTAATCTTTTTGATCTTATCCAATATGGGAGGAGGCTGAACTTTTAATACGTTCGCTTTTGTTTTGATTTCAGATAACACGAATCCTTTGACGGTTTCTGGGTCAGGCTCATATCCGCATAGATCTTTTGTCGCTTTTGAGATAATATCGGCGAGCCATTTCTCGGGTTCGTTGATGATTTTTTGCCACGCCTTTGGCAGATACTCATTTACAAGCATTGCCTTTTTCCTATTGAAATAGAGACTTTCTGCGGTTTTCAGTGTATTTCCCGAAATGACATTCTTCCTTAATAGGAAATCTGAAAAACCTTGGGCGATATTGTCCGCCTTTTCTTTATGAATCTCTATGGCATGAAATTGCTTCTCCTCTGGACTTCCATCCATCAACGGCAGGAAAAAGCTCCAGATGAGACCGTTGGTTAATATGGCTATTTTGATATCCCCTTGAGCGGCCAACTGGAAAAGCTGCTCCTGAAGCTTTTGAGAGTTCGCCAGGTCTTTTTTTACATTAAGAAATATCTTATTGGTGTTGTCAGGTTTCAATAAAAAATCGATTTTCCCGGTACCAACATGATAGTCCGGTTCGATCTCGTCGATATTGAAGGGGTCCCATCCCAGCAACGATAAAATTTTTAGAACAATACTCTGCTTTATAGCAGCTTCCTCAAGGTAGCCTAACCGATTATCGGATTGGATTTTTTTAATAAATTCGATTAAGTCCTGCATTGTTATCTCCATCTATTTAAACCTTTTTTAAAGAACCATTTTCACCGTCGTCCTAAACGTTCGGCCGAAGCCCTTCACCTTCGAGGGTGGAGTATTATTTCTTGTTGATTTGACCATGTAAGATGCAATCAGCACCATGCTCCCTTCGTGAATATTCCCGATGCAATTTCTTAACAAATTAATTGCTATTTCGCTGTTTGCGGCATAATGGGTTCGAAAAAGAACAAGGGCTGAATAAAACACATTATGTTCAATCCATTGCATGGTCTTTGGTAACCACTAATTCTTTTACACCCCTTCCCTTACTCAAATAAAATTGTATCACGGCGCCAGCAACAATCAAGCCATAAAAGATCACCAAGGGTACGTGAAGTTGATTCATGATAAGGTATGCCCCAACCGCACTAGTATACAGGATCACAAACCATTTCTCAAAGAGAATGAAAAGGATACCGAAGATGGCCCCTGAAATAATGGCCCAAAAAGAAATATTTCTTATGATCATTTCAATTCCAAATGGATAGATCTTCCACTTGTTGTGACGGAGTAGATGGAGAATATAGCGATACCGAAAAAAAGGCCGGCAATAAATAGAATCGATTTGACAACGGTTTTAATCAGAAAGATTCCCAGAAACCTCATGAGAATAGCGCATAAAAAGGGCATCCAGGGGGCCAATGACGGACGAAGCGAGGCGCTAATAAACTTCAAAATAAAAACGGCAATGGCGTAACCCATACTTGCACCTAAAATAAAACCAATGATTTTAGTGGACATCTTGAAAAGCAGCCACCCCGCGGTGCAAATAATAAAGTGATAAGAAGTCCCTTTTTTAGAGCCAGAATATAGGGGATTTCGCCTTGTGTGTCAAGGGTAAA
>SOIB01000174.1 GCA_004377355.1 Candidatus Stahliibacteriota bacterium
CATTATCAGACAAGTGTCCTATTAATATACTACCTCCAAGAAGACCAATCCCTAGCGTACTTCCAAAAGGTTCAAGTGCATCTGCGACATTGTTTACATTTCCATTGTAGTTTTGAACTTCATTTCTGATTTCATCGTCAAGAAGCATCAATGCACCAACGGATGCAATGACTCCTGTAAATTTAGCATAATCACATCTTTCCCATCTGGAAGGTGAAGAAGTGATGTGGATAAAATCAGACCCCACCGTGTTTAAAAGGCAGTTGTAATTGTTTAACGATAGAACAAAGATAATTATAAACACTTTATCAAATTAATAATTTAATTTTGAATGTCAAGCAGATTGTAAGTATCCTCTTATCCATGCCTTGCTACTTCTTGTTCCAGAGACACTCACTTCACTCCATTGAAAAAGGAAAAATGACCGAAGATGGGGGACGGAACTTAGGGTTTGGGATTTAGGATTTGGCAACTGACTAACAGACCAACTCAATCATTTTCTTTCTCTGCGCGCTTTGCGAGAGAAAAATGGGAGTAGGGGTGAAGTATACTCTTGACAGTTATTTTTTTGTCACTATTATTGATATGCAGATAGGGATTAACTATGAGGTTTGATAACGTTTTTAAGGAAAAAGTTATAAGGAGGTATATATGAAAAAAGTATTAGTTGTAGGATTGATATTAGTACTTTTAATGGTGGGTTGTGGAACTAAGTATAAAAGTGATATATCAGCACCAGACTGGTATCTTTCCCCACCAGAGGACCCCAATTTTATGTATGGAACTTCAGCCGCTACATCTGTTGATTTTCAAATAGCTCTTGATAAGGCAAAGCAGGATGCAAGACTTGATGTTGCTGAGCAGATTGAATCACATATCCAGGGGCTTGTGAAGAAATTCGATGAAGAAATTGGTAGAACAGACGATGTCGAGCTCCTGCAGCAATATACAAGGGTTAGTAAGAATGTGGTAGACCAAACATTAATTGGTTCAAGGGTGAAAAAGAGCGTGGTGAAGAAAGAAGGTAAGATGTATAGAGCTTTTGTTCTGATGGAGGTTCCTCTAGGGAAAGCAAGGGAAGAGCTCATGAATCAATTAATGATGGGCAGTAATAAACATATATATACCAGGTTCCGTGCTTCTCAGTCCTTTAAAGAACTTGAAGAGGAGATTCAGAAGCTCAGAGAGTTTGAAAAAGAACAGATGGGATATTAATAAAGGAAGAGTTTTTCTATACCCTGCATTCGTATTTTTGACTTTTCCTTTAATTTAAATAATGCTTCCTCTCCTTATAGGTTTGCTCTCTACGAATTATAATACTGTAGAATATCCTTACTGGTTTTTACAAATGCCTATAGGAGAGGAAGAATTTTTCGTAGTAGGCTATTCTCCCCGATATCACTATCTATCATCATCAATAGAAAAAGCAGAATTGGTTGCAAAACGTAAGATTGCAACTCACCTTCGAGATTCAATATTTGGAGAGAGAGCTTTTAGTTTAAGTCCACTGGGGAAGATATATCTTTCAGAGACTATTAATGAAATATTTGATACGACTGCAATTAAAAATATTGAAATTTCTATAATTGATACTGCAATATTTGCAAATATGGTTATTATACTTGCTTCAACAGGAGAGGAAGGAAAGCTCCCACCTCCAATAATAAAAGATACAACTTGGGTAGTGGGGATTCCCGGTATACCTGGATGGATTCTGGAAACAGGGACTGCTCCGATATATGAACATGAGCATAATTCCTGGCTTGCAGCAGAGAAAGATGCAAGAGTTTCACTTGCTATGAGTTTAGAATACCACTTGAAAGACTTGAAGAAATATGATGAGAAAAGTGTATCAGGCGTATCTTTAGAATCTGTTAACTCAGTAATCTCAGGTGTTCATACTATTGCCCGGTATATAAATAGGAGAGAAGAATTTTGTAAGGTTCTTATGGGTATAAGGAAATAGGGGTTATTATGAGACGATTGTTTATTCTATTTATTCTAATCTTTTTAGTTGAATTATATGCATGGGAGTGGATTCCTTTTGATAAGGAGTTATCTCTACCGACAAAGCGAACAATCAAAAAATTATCTTCAAGCAGCGTTTATCTTTCTTACAGCAGTCATATCCCTGGTATAAGATGTAAAACAATTGAAACAGATTGGATGAAGGAAGGAACAGGTGAGGAATTTGTTCTCTTTTCATTCTCCAACGACGCTTATACAGGAGAAGTTGGGAAGCCTAAATTACCTGTGCTTACTCAGGTTATTGAAATACCTCATGGAGCAAATGTGGAGGTTGAAATACTAGATGTAAAATACAATGAAGCCAGTCTTAAGGATTTGGGAATTAAAGAGAGAATTATGCCTGTTCTTGCCCCAGTGCCAAAAATTATGGGGGAAAGCCCGGAGTTTGTGATTGATGAGTTGGTTTATTCAGAGGATAAATATTATCCATATGAATTAAAGGAAGTTGAAAAGCATGAAGGTTTTGCACGCGGACATAAACTGGCAACCATACGATTATTCCCTGTTCAGTATAACCCCAGAACTGGGAATATTAGATATTATACTGATATTGAAATTGAAATCAGATTCATTGGAGGAAATATCCAGGGAACTGTTGACGCTATTCATAAAAATTATTCAGACGATTGGGAAAGCTTCATTGACAGGATGGTGTTGAATCCTGATATATTTGAAGGGAAGGATGAACCCTCCATTCCTATTTATTATGACATATTCTATTCTTCGGATTTCCATGAAGCAGCAGAGAGCTTATCACTCTGGAAAACTCAAAAAGGATTTAAGGTTAGGATGTGGGATGCAACGGGATTGAGTGCAACACAGATTGAGGATATTATTGATTCACAAACTCCCTTACCAACATACCTTCTTTTAATAGGAGATCCAAATAATACAAATCCACTTCCTTCGGGAAGTGCCAGTACATATCCAGGACAAACAGACCTATATTATTCTGAGACGGATGGGAAAGGTTACCTTCCTGACTTATTTATGGGGAGAATCTCAGTTAAAACCCCTGATGGTGCAATGACAGTAGTCAGAAAAACAATAAAATATGAAAAGGCAGATTTTGGTTCTGCTGGATATGACTGGCTTAAGAGAGCAACATTTATAGCTGGATATGCTGCAAATTGGCAAGATTTTACAAGGGCAACTAATAGATATTGTTTCAATATTCTTGTTAATAATGCAGGATACAATCCGGGAGATGTTGATACTCTTGTGATGGCACCAGGAGAACAAGAAGGGCGCGTTGTTGATGAGATAAACGAAGGAAACATTTGGACTGTATATACAGGTCATGGTGATAGAGAGAAATGGTCATTAGGAGGAAGTTCAGGTGCATTCAATGTATCTGAGTTGAGGAATCTAACAAATAATCATGATATGTATACAATGCCCTGTGGTCATTGCTGTTTTTCTAATGACTTTGATTATCCATCTGATTGTTTTGGTGAAACATGGTCTAGACTTACCAGAAGAGGGGGGATTTCGTATTTTGGAAGTGTTCCTAAGACATTCTGGGATGAAGACGATTGGTTGCAAAGGAGATACTTTGATGCAATCTATACAGATTCAGTACCTGGAAGGATATACGAAATGGGTAGATTCACTCAGTGGGCACTTTACTGGATAGAAAATCATACAAATACAGATGCAAAAAGACGTTATTTTGAATCATATCAAATAATGAACGATCCTTCCTTACAGATATGGACTGATATACCGGACAACCTTTTAGTAACACATGATGAAATAATCTCACCGATTCAATCATTCTTTACTGTGAGAGTCTATGATAATGATGGGATTACTCCAGTTGAGAATGCTCTTGTATGTTGCTGGATACCCTCTCAGGATCCAGAGATGCATGATGTTGGATATACTAATGCTTTTGGGGTTCTTACACTAAAGATCTCACCCTCAATAGATTATGGAGAGATGTATGTGACTGTTACAAAGCATGATCATTTCCCAGTTGTGGATACTGTGAAGATATACTACCTGGCAACAGATGGTATAACAGCAGGTAGTGTTATTAATGTTCAATACACTCTACCAGAAAGGGGGAGTGTAAATTTCAGAGTTTATGATTTAATGGGAAGAAAGATGAAGGACATTACTATAGTGGAAGGAGAAGGATGGCACGAGACACAGATAGACATGAGTGGTAGTCCAGCAGGGGTCTACTTTATTAGAATGAATCTAAATGGCAGAGGCTTTACTGTAAAGGAAGTAATTATTAAATAGAGTAAAGACTCACTGGCTAATCAAAGAGTAATAAAGGGCGTTCAAAATGAACGCCCTTTATTTTTAAGTAGTTAAATGCCTCTAGGAGATTATATTATCTATCTCACCGAGGAGCCATTTGATTTCATCAACAGTAATATCACCCATATGGGCTATTCTGAATGTTTGCTCTTTTAATTTTCCATAACCATTTGATATTACTGCTCCTCTTTTACCTAACTCTTCATTTAAGGAAGCTACAGAAATTCCTTTTGTGTTCTTTATACAGGTAACAGTCGGAGATAAATAGTTCTGATCGGCAAAGAAATCAAAGTTTTCCCTTGTCCAGTTCTGAACAATTTCAGCCATTTCTTTGTGTCTTTTAACACGGTTTTCAATGCCTTCTTGATTTATTATCTTGTCAAGCTGATAATTCAATGCAGCAATTAGGTTTAGACAGGCAGTTGTTGGTGGTTGCTTCGCCTTATCCCAATATTTTTTGAATGCTTGAAAATCAAAATAGAAACCTTTATCTTCAACTTCTGCTGAAAATTCCATTGCCTTATCGCTCACTGACGCAATAGCAAGTCCTGGAGGAAGAGCAAAGCATTTCTGGACCGAAGCTAATACAACATCTATATTCCAGTCATCTACTCTGATTTCAGTTCCAGCCATAGATGATACAGCATCAACAGCGAGCAGAACATCAGGATAATTCTTCATCATTTCACCAATGTCTTTAAGAGGGTTCAATACACCTGTGGAGGTTTCATTGTGAGTTACAAATACTGCATCATATTTTCCAGTTTTAATTTTTTCTTCTATATCAGAAGCTGGTGTACCTTTACCCCATTCATATTCAACAACATCAACATCTTTATTGCATGCTTTCGAAATCTTTGCCCATCTGTCACTAAATGCACCGCACGTCAAATGTAAACCTTTATTTTTGATTAAGTTTCGAGAGCAAGCTTCCATTAACCCAGTAGCTGAAGATGTAGATATAACAATGAAGTTATTTGTATAGAGTAATTTCTGGAGTTTATCCGCTACTTCTCCCATAAGTTGTGTTGTTTCAGGCATCCTATGTCCGAACATTGGGAAATTCATTGCTTCTCTTATATCCTTTCTAACTTCTGTCGGACCAGGAATAAACAGTTTTTTATGCATTATACCCCCTTTTTGGATTTTCTTATTTCTGCATATAAGGGAAATGCTTCAGCGAGCTCTTTGACTTCCCCTTTTACTTCCTCTATCACTTTTTCATTATCTATATCGGTGAGTACTTTATCAATAAGTTTTGCTATTTTCTTCATTTCGTCTTCTTTCATACCCCTTGTGGTTAATGCAGGAGTCCCTATTCTTATGCCGCTTGCAATAAATGGTTTTTCCTTATCAAATGGTATTGTGTTTTTATTCACTGTAATATTTGCTTTATCCAGGCCTTCCTCAGCTTGTTTACCAGTTAATCCTTTACTTTTAACGTCAATAAGAAGTAAGTGAGTATCAGTTCCACCAGCAACTAGTCGCCAACCAAGTATTTTAAATTCCTCTTCGAGTGCTTTTGCGTTGAGGATTATTTGATGTTGATAGTCCTTGAACTCAGGACTTAAAGCCTCTTTAAATGCTACTGCTTTAGCGGCTATGATATGCATGTGAGGTCCACCTTGGAGCCCTGGGAATACAGCCTTGTCTATCTGCTTCGCCCATTTCTCTTTGCAGAGTATTATAGCGCTTCTGGGACCTCGTAATGTCTTGTGTGTAGTAGTGGTAACTGCGTCTGCATATGGTATAGGGGAGGGATGTTCACCTGCCACCACAAGACCTGCTATATGTGCGATATCTGCTACAAAGTATGCACCGATTTCATCACATATCTCCTTAAATTTATCCCAGTGAAGAGTTCTTGGATATGCAGATGCCCCAGTCATTATTAATTTTGGTTTCTCTTCTTTTGAGAGTTTTAGTAAAGAACTATAATTTATCTGTTCCGTTTCTGGATCCACAGTATATTGAATACAATTCCAGATCTTACCGGTGAAACTTACTTTATATCCATGTGAGAGATGTCCTCCGTGAGATAGTGCGAGTCCAAAATATTTATCTCCCGGGTCTAAAAAAGCATCATACACAGCAAGGTTCGCTGGGACACCGGATAGGGGTTGCACATTTGCATGTTCAGCATTGAAGAGTTCCTTAGCTCTCTCTATTGCAAGACTCTCTACTACGTCCATCCATTTACAGCCACCATAGTAGCGTTTCCCGGGGTATCCTTCTGCATATTTGTTGTTCATAACAGAGCCCATAGCTTCCAGGACTGCAGTAGATACAAAATTTTCTGAGGCTATTAGTTCAAGATTCCTATGTTCTCTTTCTGCTTCATTCATTATAGCATCATAGACCAGAGGTGCTGTATTATATAATTCCTCCATTATAGCCTCCTATAATTTTTCCTTTAACATTTCTCCTAATCTCTTAATTCCTTCTTTTATTTTATCAGGTGTGGTATTGGAGAAGTTTAGCCTCATAGCATTCTTACCTCCTTCATATGGGTAGAAAGCAAAACCCGGGACAAATGCTACCTTATTATCTTTAGCCATTTCAAACAATGCCGTGCAATCTACATCTTCAGGGAGTGTTACCCAGAGGAATAGTCCACCCTTGGGATGTATCCATTTTGCTTCCTTAGGGAAATACTCTTCAAGTGATTGGAGCATGACATCCCTTCTCTCTTTGTATATATAACAGAGTTTTTCAACATGTGCTTTAAGTGCACCTCTCTGACAGATATCATTAGCTATATACTGGACAAATGTTCCTGTATGCAGGTCTGCCCCTTGCTTTGCCTGGATAATCTTTCCGAGAGTGAATTCCGGTGCTACTATCCATCCTAATCTGAATCCTGGTGCAAGGGTTTTTGAAAATGTAGACATATATATCACTCTTTCTTTTTCCAGGACAATCAATGGCGTTATATGTTCTCCTTCATACCGGAGCTCTCCATAGGGGTCATCCTCTACAATAAAAGTATTATATTCTTCTGCCAGTTCAACCAATCTCTTTCTTCTATCAAGTGATATTGTAACTCCTGCAGGATTATGAAAATTGGGGAGCATATACATAAATTTCACAGGACCCTTTTTAAGAGATTTTTCTACATCTTCAATTATAACGCCATCATCATCCATTTTACATGTGATGAATTCAGGTCCATAAAGTTTCCATGCTTGAAGCGCACCCAGATAGGTAGGTTCTGAAATGAGGATTCTATCTCCTTCATTTATAAATACCTTTCCAATTAGGTCAAGAGCTTGCTGAGAGCCACATGTGAGAAGGATATTTTCAGGATCTGCAGGAACTCCATACTTTCTCATCTTTCTAGAAAGAAATTCCTTAAGTTCGGTTATACCTTCTGTTGCACCATACTGAAGCATAACCTCTCCTTTTGTGGGAATAAGATGTCTGCATGCTTCCTCAACCTCTCGCTTAGGAAAGAATTCTGGAGCTGGCATTCCTCCCGCAAAAGATATAACATCCGGACACTGGGTAATCTTAAGTAGTTCTCTAATTACTGATCCTGTAAGTCTTTCTGTTCGTTTTGCAAAAGAAGATTCCCACATTTTCCTATAATTTTTTTCCATCTTCCCTCCCTTAAAGTTCAATTTGATTGCAGTTTGTATTATAGCGTTAAATTTTTTCTATGTCAAGTAATTATAGTAATAGTCATTAGTCATTGGTCGTTAGTCTTTAGTCATTATTAAAAATGAAAAGTATTGACTTTATTACGGGTCTTAATAACCTTCTTATCTATGAATAATGAAGAATGGGTTGAATTTGCTAAGAAAGACCCTGTAGAAGCTGAGATTATAAGGGGTAAACTGGAAGCTTATGGGATAGAGGTTTATCTTAAACAGGATGCTTTTGGAAAAAT
>SOIB01000088.1 GCA_004377355.1 Candidatus Stahliibacteriota bacterium
GGTTCACTACTCAACGATTCAACCATTCAACCACTCAACTAACCATCCTTACCTTAATACTACAAATTCCGAATGAAGATGGTTCTTATCAAGGGGGTTGACTTTAAAAAATGCCTAATTATTCTGCTTCTATGTTAGTAGTCAAGGATATTTATAAGACTTTTGGTAATGTTGAAGCACTGAAGGGTCTTTCATTCGAAGTAAAAAAGGGTAGTATCTATGGACTACTCGGCCCCAATGCCTCCGGGAAAACCACCACTATAAGAATAATCCTCTCTATTATTTATCCAGATAAGGGAAACATTGAAATGGATTTTGAAAAAATTGGTTATATGCCTGAGGAGAGAGGATTATATCCAAAGATGCAAATAGACGAACTCATTTATTTCTTCGGAAGCCTCCGAGGTATGAAGAAAGAGATAGTAGAAAGCCAGATGAACTTCTGGCTCGAGCGTCTGGAACTCCTGGATCGCAAAAAGGATAAGATCGAAACCCTTTCAAAGGGACTAAAACAAAGATTGCATCTATTAATTAGTATTTTTCACGACCCCCAGTTTCTTATCCTCGATGAACCATTCACAGGGCTTGACCCCATTGCTGTAAAGGAACTCCGCGAATTGTTTTCTGAACTAAAAGATAGCGGAAAGACAGTGCTTCTCTCAACTCATTGGATGGAACAGGCAGAGCAACTCTGCGATTATGTCTGTCTTATAAAAGAGGGAGAAAAAATATATTCCGGGTCGCTTGAAGAGTTAAAAGAGAAACATATGAGAAATGATATTTATATTGAAACTAAAGGGTTAGTTGACTTCAAGCAAATTCCTAAAATAACAGATATACAAAGTAAAGGGAAAGGATTCATCATAAGAACAGAAATGACACCTGGTGATTTCATTAAGAGTCTGACAAAAACGACTGAGGTCGTTGAATTCAGATTAGTCTATCCCTCACTTGAAGAGATATTTATCAAAGAGGTTGAAGGTGAGTAAGGTTTTTGTTATCACAAAGAGAGAATTTTTAAAATATATTAGGAGTAAATGGTTTCGCGTGTTTTTCTTTCTGCCCTTTTTAGGAGCAGGAATCATATTCCTCCTATCCTACATAGTTCCTGAAGGAGGAGCAGAAGCCAGAGAAAAGATAAAAAAGATAGCCGTGATTGACCATTCAGGCAGGCTTATGCAATACCTTGAAAATACGGAAAATTACCAGTTTGTTGAGATGGATTCCCTCCAGGCTACTGATAAGGTTATGACGGGAGATATTGAAGGATTTCTGGTTATCCCGGGAGATTCGGAAATTTATAATCCCAGATACTACAGTCTCACAATTTTACTCGAAACATATAAATTAAGAGGTCCTCTCAATACTGCGATACTTAAATTAAAATTGGAAGATAGGGGAGTGGACGTTTCACTTGCGGACGAACTAAATAGAAGGGTAAATTTAACCTCCAGAAAGATTACAGGAACAGGAAAAAAGGGGGGAGAGGAACTCATCATCCTTGGATTCGTAATGGTCATATTTCTGTATATGTTTATATTGCTTGCATCCCAATTAATGGCAAGGAGCGCAGTAGAAGAGAAGTTAAATGGGATGATAGAACTCATTATTTCTGATATCTCACCACCTAAATTACTCCTTGGAAAACTTATAGGAGTCACCGCATCAGTTCTTCTCCTGGTGGCTGTATGGTTACTCATAGGGATTACTTTTATAGGTAATGCTGTGTTTTTTATCAACAGAACAATTGATATTTCATTACCTTTGGGTGTCATCTTCTATTTTGTATTTGCATTTATCTTTGGTTACGTTCTCTATACCTCATTTATACTTCTCTTCGTATCCACAGTAACCTCAGAACAGGAAGTAAATCAAGCAATGAGTGTTGGTGTAATGCTCATTTTAATCCCTTATTTTATGGCAATCACTTTGGTGAAAGACAATCCAGGCTCTATTGTCTCGGTTATATCCTCACAGATACCCTTCTTTACTCCATTGATAATGCCGCTTCGTCTCTCCATATCCAATGTTCCTATGTGGGAAATCATCCTTTCTATCATTATTCTTACTCTATCAGCATGGGGGATTTTAATGCTTGCAGGTAAAATTTACCGAGTCTCAATGCTTATGGTAGGTAAACCCTTACGTTTAAAGGAAGTTTTCAGATTAATTAAAATGAAATAGATTTAATTAGTTGATGAGTTAGAGGGCTGGTGAGTTAATCGGTTAAAATGAATATACCCAGCACTCCGAACTCAGTACTTGGCACTCGGCACATGGCACTATTCTCTAACACCCAAAACCCAAATGGGACGCAGATCTACTCAGATAAAAACAGGAATTAGTCAATTAGTTAAAGAGTCAAATAGTTGATTAGTTAAAAACCCAACAAACTCTACGAACTCAATAAACTATATTAACGCACAAACTGACTAACGACTAAAGACTGAAGACTAATGACTATTTTTCCTTGACAGTCTCAAGGAGCGTGTTTACTAATTAAATAATGCTGGGTATACATA
>SOIB01000008.1 GCA_004377355.1 Candidatus Stahliibacteriota bacterium
ATTGTAAGACTGCTGATAACTGTAAGGATTATATGCCTGCTGATACCCATAAGAAGGCTGATGATACCCATAAGAAGGCTGGCTCCACCCATAGTTATAAGGCATATTCAAATTATAAGGATTGTAACCAATTTGTTGGAAATATGGTGAGGTTCCAATGTATTCGGGTTGCCAATTTACGTATCCTGCTCCCCCCCCACTGGGATCATAGGCTGTCCATGAATCGGTAAAATTCCATTTGGAATAATCAGGTCTATAATCATCTTCAAGGTACTGATATACATTAGGGCCATAAGGGTTAGGGCCATAAGGGGTAGGACCATAAGGGGTAGGACCATAAGGGGTATAAGACTGTTGATAACTGTAAGGATTATAGGAATATTGTCCATTACTATGCGCGGTAAATAAGAAAAGGCCGGCGCATATACACACACAAACACATACTACCTTCAAAAACCATTCTTTTTTCATCAAAAATCTCCTTAGATCTTGTTCTTTTTGGTTCAGTTAATATTAAAGTTACTTACATTCAAGATTATCTGAGGTCGAAATCTTGACTGAGGCGCCTCGTGATCTTAATTCTTCAATGATTGGGCAGTCTCCATTGTCTAATCTATTGCCACGTAGCTCTAAATGTTCCAAATTATTTAAGGACAATAGAGGGCTTATGTCACTTATTTCGTTATTGCCAAGTAATAGTTTCTTCAGATTAACTAATCCATCCAAAGGGCTTATGTCACTTATTTGGTTATTGTCAAGGATTAGCTCCTCCAGATTTGTCAGGTTTTCTAATGGGCTAATATCCTCTATTTTACTGCTGTGAAGCTTTAATATTTCCAGGTTGGTTAATTCTGCTAATGGGCTTATATCACTCACTTTTGTTTTATGAATATCTAGTTCTATCAGCTTAGTCAGCCCTTCCAAAGCAGCTATATCTTTTGTGTTTGTAGTATGAAGAATAAGTTTTTCCAGGTTGGTTAGTTCCGCTAAAGGACTAATGTCATCAATAGTATTCCTTCTGAGATCTAGCTCTGTCAGGTTAGTAAAATCTTCTAAAATACTTATATCAATGTGGGGTTCACACTTAATTTCATGGTTAGGCCCTCCATCTATATATACGCCGGGGGGGGATATTAGTATACTCTGCTCAAAACACATATCATTTGCATCTAATGAAGTAAGAGAAAGCGCTTTTGCCGTTGTTATAGTCACATTAGATCCTAGCCCAAGCTCATCTCGTATTCTCTCTTCCAATAAACCGTCTGTATCGGTTCTAATTATAGTAAGGCCGCCGGAAGCAGTTCTAGGATATGGAGATGAATAAGGGTTGTAGGGGTATTGCCCGCCTGGAAAGGGCATTGACCAAATGTTAGACATTCCTGTCCAGTTGTTGTTGGCTGTATAGATCGATCCCGGAAAGAAAGAAGGAGTATTCCACTGCAAGGGATTCATATAAACATTAGAGCTTAAAGGTGAAAAGATTCCGGGGGAAAAAGTATTATAATTTGTCAATCCTGTATACAATCCGCCACTTGGCCCTCCATAGGGACCACCAGTGAATGACCCGGAAAATGGAGAAAATATTGATGGGGAAAAATTACCAAAATTACCATAAGTATACGAATTATTGAATCCTCCGGTTGCATAGTTGCCATAATTTTCTAACCCTCTAAATCCTAATCCGGAGAATGAAGAAAACACAGGTGAAAAAGAATTTTCATATTGTGAGTTAAAGAAAGAAGAAGTAGTGTTAAAAAGAGAGCCACTATAAGGTGGCCATTGGGCAAATGCTGCCGAGAGGTTGATAATAAGAACTATAAAAATTGCTATAACCAGCAAAAAACATACTTTTTTCATAACATCCCTCCAACAACCTGATTATATTATCTTTTATCTGGGAAATGACTTTGAAATATATTATCCCTTATTATAAATATTACCAGTAAATTTGTACTTAACAAGTAGGGGAATCCCTATTTTTTTGTAAGGGAAAACCCCATCATTCCTCTTAAATTATATATATCCTCTTTGAAATACCCTCCTTTCTATACTTTTTGTCTTTAAATGAAGTCAGGAAATAATTATGTACTATAATTAGGCGAAAAATTATTCCGGTCGTTATGTAAGGGAATCCCTATTTTTTATAGGGAATTTCCCTATTCGTGTTTTTTATGGTATTTAAATTTCCTCCTTGATGGTTATCCTGAAAATATTTTTAATATCCTCATCGGGATCATTAAAATCAATATAATAAAGCACTACTTCTGTTTCCCCTTCCTGTTCCAAACTTCTTTATCATAGATCGTTTTCATCCTATCGAATTTGCGTCCTTCAAAAAGCGCAATAAAAAAAATTTTAATTTATAAATTATTTATTTATAAGGTATTAATGTAATCCACTATGCAACATTAATAGCAAATTTAATGCCGGGAATAAAAACAAGGGGCGCTTGCCCTGAACTTATAATAA
>SOIB01000078.1 GCA_004377355.1 Candidatus Stahliibacteriota bacterium
GAGCTGATACGGTGATTAAATCTACTGGCACACTGCTAACATCCAGAGGCAATCGAGTAAAAGTATGCGTAGCATCTGTATGAAATATCACCCCCCTCTCCTTACATATTTCACCAATAGTTTCAATTTCCTGAACAGTTCCTATCTCCTGATTAGCGTGCTGTATTGAGACCAATATTGTCTTTTCAGTGATAGATTCTTTAAGCTGGTCTAAATCAACAAATCCATAACCATCTACATTAAGATAAGTGACACTATAACCCTGTTTTTCCAAAGCTTTTGCGCTATAAAGAATTGGAAAATCCTCAATTTTGGAAGTTATTATGTGTCTGCCTTTCTTCTCGCCAAGTGCCATTGCTACTCCTTTGAGAGCAATGTTACTGGATTCGGTACCCCCTCCGGTGAAGATAAATTCCTGACTCTCTGCCCCTAAAGTAGTAGCAATATCTCCCCTTGCTCTTTCTAACGCCTCTCTTGCTTCTATTCCAAGGGAATAGCCAAATTCGGAGGTGGCAACAGCATATATATCGAAAAAATATGGCTTCATTGCTTCAAACACCCTCTCATCCATCCGTGAGGAAGAAGCATTATCTAAATATACATAGTAATCATTCATACTATTCTCCCTTAAATAAATAGGGTTATATCTGATTCCTTTGCTTCTTTAATGTAAGTGCCAACTGCACAATATTCTGATATCAAGTCATCTCTGAGGTCTTCTTTCTTAATACCCATTATCTCCATCGTCATATCACAGGCAAGAATCTTCCCTCCTAGTTCGACGAAGTCCTCGAGGAGTCTCTCTAAAGAAGCAACATTAGCTTTTCTCATTTTCTGTTTTACCATCCACTTCCCCAGTCCCAACATGTTCATTCTTGATAGAGGACCCTTTTCCAGCGCACCCTTCTTGAGGCGCTCTAGTCCCCAGAAGGTAAAATACATTGATACCTCCATACCCATCGCAAGTGCACCAGTACCTACAATGAGGGCGCTATATAATTTATCCATATCGCCACTATGGACTATTAAAGTAGCTTTATTATGCATAGTTATCTCCTTTATTTCTTTATTCTTATCTTCCATACTCCGTCTTCCTCTTCCACACCAATGACTTTCAATCCCATCGCCCGAGCAGCCATGGGGATCTCTTCTTTAGACGATGGGTGAGTTCCTATAACTTCTACAATATCCCCTGAAGATGCTTTTCTGAGTGCTTTTCGTGTCTCAACCAAAGGAACCGGGCATGTCTCATTTATACAATCTACTTTTATTTCAGCCATTTTAAATTACCTTAATTTATTCTATTAATTCTATCTAATTGGTAGAATTAGTAGAATATAATAATTAGTTTCGATTTGTCAAGGGGTATAGAAAATTATTTTTAAATGTAAAATTTCAATGGAACTCTCATCGCATAAGCAAAGTGACGACTAGAAAGTCCATAGTTAAAATATAGGTATTCCATCAGGATTAGCATTAAAGACAATGGTCAATCAGCTAAGGATTTCCTTAATATCCTCCTCAGGATCACCTATTAGTCGTAGATCATATCTCTCCTTCAACACTTCGAAGATTTCGTCATTTACCCAACCAGGGATAATAGGGCCCAGATAAATACCTTTTATCCCAAGAGAGAGAAGACTCCAGAGTATAGCCACAGCCTTTTGCTCCATCCAGCTAAGAACTATAGTAAGAGGGAGTTCATTTATAGATTTTCCAAAAAGGTCAGAAAGAGCTTCAGCAATTTCTATTGCGACTATTGAATCATTACACTGTCCCAGGTCAATCAATCTCGGTATACCTTCAATATCGCCCAGAGCGAGGTCGTTAATCCTGAATTTACCACAGGCAAGAGTTAAAACAACAGTATCCTGTGGTAATTTTTGAACAAATTCCCGATAGTATTCACCCTTTTTAAGCTGTGAATCACAACCCCCCACAAGGAAGAAATGGCGGATCCTGCCTTCTTCAACCAGTTTCTTAATTTTATCCTTTAAAGATATAACCAAAGAACTTGAGAACCCTGTTGTTAATATTACCTCTCCAGGCTCTTCATTTAGTTCTGGAAGAGATTTTGCTTTCTCTATCACCGGTGTATAGTCGTATCCATCAATATGAGGAACTCCGGGCAGACCCGTTGGTCCAGTAGTAAACATTCTATCCCTATACTCTTCCTTCGGAATCAGGACACAGTTCGATGTTCCGAGAATTGCCGCAGTGTATTTTGAAAACAGGTTCTTCTGGTCAAACCATGCCTTCCCCAGATTCCCAACCAGATGGTCATACTTTTTCAAACCGGGATATCCGTGGGCGGGAAGGAGTTCAGAATGTGTATAGACGTTAATACCTGACCCTTCAGTTTGTTTTAGCAATTCATGGAGCGCTTTAAGCCCATGACCAGTTGCAATAATGGCATGTCCCTTGACTGTCCCAGTCTGGACCTCTGTTGGTTCTGGCTCACCAAAAGTATCTATATGAGCCTTTTTGAGGAGTTTCATTGTCTTTATATTCATTCTACCAGCTTCCTCTGCCATATTAATAATATCTTCTGCATCAAAATTGACGTTTGTGAATGTGGAATAAAAAGCTCTCTCCAGGAAAGCATCTATCTCGGTATCGGTATATCCAAGTTCCCTTGCATGGTACAGGTAAGCAGCCATACCTTTGGATGTAAAAATTAAATTATCCTGCAGGCGAGCAACGGTGGGTTCCTTGCCGCATACTCCTTTAATAGTGCATCCAGTCCCACCTGCAGTCTGTGCGCATTGATAGCAAAACATTTTCAGTCTTTCCACTTTACTGTCCTCCCTTTATTTTAATTATTCTTCACAATGTTGTTCTTTGCAGTCGATTGTTAGTTCTGAGTTAGCCATTGATGAATCCATTAATTTGCAATGATGCGGTTTCGTAGAGCCCGGGTGAGCATCTCTTTTGAAATTTGCACAGGTCAGGCACATTTTTGCTACGTTGATAATTCCTGCTTTTTGTAATGATTTTAAAAGTTCCATCAGGTACAGCAGTATTTTTTCTTTCTTTTCAGATGTAAATTGTCCTATATGTTCTTTTAACGAATGAGACCAGACAGATACTTTATTTGACAGCTTTTTCCCGGACCCTGTAAGTCGTAAAATAAAAATTCTTCTATCCTCCTTCTTCCGCTCTTTGGAAATAAAACCTTTGTTCTGTAGAGATTTGATTGCTTCACTAACTGTTGCCTCTCTGAGGTCAAATTCCTTTGCGAGATTGCTAACGGTGCAGAACCCCTCTTGGTGGCTGTTAATAAAAGTGAGGAATTGAATCTGAATCGGGCTTAATTTTTCCTGCTTTGCCACCTCCCAGAGTAAAACTCGGTTTACCCCAGCAAGTTTCTCCATGCCATAGGCAATCTTTTCTTCTATATTTTGTGACATTTCCATGTTTTTACCTCCTTATATAGACAGATCCAAACCCACATAAATTCCTTAAAAATTACATGGTTTTATACATAAGATATATCAACTTTTAATTGTGGTATCTTTAAATACATCCTACGTCTACTATCATGATCTCTTTTCCCTCTGGTGATGTAATTCTTGATCATATTCTAAATTCTTTTACGAATTTCCTATTAATTGGTTTAACAAAAATGTTCCTTTCCCATTTCCCATCATACCCTATTCTAACTTCAGCCGTCCTGGAATCACAATCACTATATCTTGCACAAATCGATGCAGCTATTTTTAGATCTTTTCTCCTGCTCTTCCCTTTTAGAAGTGCAACAGGGCTGTTAGAATCAACAACTTCCATCAGCAAATCCTTTTCTTCAGCAAGACTGGATAGGGTTGAATTTTCTTTCTCATTTCTACCAACTATAAACTTGTTTCCTCCAGGTAACCTGAAATGCCTACCATATCTTAGAAGGTACATATCTTTTGTAGTATCTTCGCCGTGGTCAAACGATTCTCGAACCCTTCTCGCAAAGTGTGGATCGGTAAGTCTACAACCACCCGCCGGGCATGGATAATCTTTTATACCTAATATCAGAGCTAACTCCATCTGTGGCTTTCTCCAACGCCCTCTTATCTCGAGTAATTTCTCTCTATCTACTAAACCCTCCTTCTCAGGAATCGTTGGCTTTAGATATCTTGCAGAGAGTGGTCGAAGGATCAATCCTTCCAAACGAGATTCCCTTTCAATGATTCCCATCGCTTCATTTCTCTGGGACATGGGACGCTGACCTAGGACTTCCCCCGTGAATATAAAAGATACTCCTATTTCTTCCATATACCTTTTAGCTATCTTAAACATGAAGATCCTGCAATCAACGCATGGATTCATATGCTTCCCATATCCATGCGCAGGATTTCTTACCATCTTTATGTATTCATCCGTTAGAACTATCACTTTTATCTTGATTCCAAATTTTTCTGCTACACGACTTGCTTCGTGTTTGCATCCCTTTCTTGTGCATGTACAGAAGGGAGTGATGAAACTTAATGCTAATACTTCAATACCCTGATCCAGCATTAATTTCGTTGCTAATGTGCTATCCAGCCCTCCAGATAGCAAACCTATAGCCTTATCCATTATAATTTACTACCACTCTCTATTGTTCCCCCACCAATCACTCTATCCCTATCATAAAAGACTACCGCCTGTCCAGGCGTAATCGCTCTTTGTGGTTTCTTAAATTTTACATAAACCCTTCTATTATCCAGCGGAGTTAGTTTTGCCTCAGACTCTTTGTGGAGATATCTTATCTTTGTCGTTACCTTTATGGGTTCTTTTAACTCTTCTATAGCAATCCAGTTCAGTCCGGAGGCTATTAGCTCGTTCTTGTATAATGCCTCTTTTGGACCTACCACAATGGTGTTTTTCTCTTTATCTATTCTGGTAACATATAAGGACTTCCCCACTGCTATTCCCAAGCCTCTACGCTGTCCTACCGTATATAATTGTATCCCCTTGTGTTTACCAAGGACTTCTCCTTCTTCATTCAATATAGGACCTGGTTTTAGTGGAGAATCTAATAAGGAAGAATAGTCCCCGACGATGAAATCCTGACTTTCTGGTTTATCTCTAATACCGAGTTCCAAATTACTTGCCTTTTTCCTTACCTCCCCTTTGGTAAGCTCCCCAAGGGGAAAGAGACATTTCCCTAGTTGTCTTTGCGATAGAGCGTAAAGAAAGTAGGACTGGTCTTTTCTTAAATCTCTGGCTTTTTTGAGAAGATATCTACTCCTTTCGTTATCATATTCTACACGGACATAATGACCTGTTGCAAAATAGTCAAATTCAATTCCGCTGCCTTTAGTTTTTTGGATTAAAGCGCCAAATTTGACCATCTCATTACACCTAACGCATGGGTTGGGCGTTCTACCACTTAAGTATTCCTGACGAAAGTAATCCAGAACAAAGGTTTTATATTCCTCTTTTAAGTCAAAGACATGTAAAGGAATATCTAACTTCTGTGCTACTTTTTGGGCATCTTCTATATCTTCCCTCTCCCCTGGTCCGTAGCAGGCATGACGTTCCCTTTTCTCCTCTCTATTATCATGAGTTTCTCCGTCCCATATCTTCATTGTTACTCCAATAACCTCATATCCCTTTTCCTTAAGTAGAGCAGCAGCTACAGATGAGTCCACTCCCCCACTCATCGCTACTATAACTCTATTCTTAGACATATTGTAGCATAGCCTCCAATGCTCTCTTTGCAGAACTGATAATCTCGTCGGGTATTTCTATGGGATACTGCTCATCCTTTAAAGCTAAATATACATCATCCAGGGTGGTTCGCTTCATATTCTGGCAAATCTTTGGAGTTCCAGCTGGATAAAATTCCTTATCAGGATTCTCTTTTTTTAATCTATAAAGGATACCTTCCTCAGTCCCTATAAGAAATCTCTTATTGTCTGACTCACCTACAAAATCCACCATACCCTGGGTTGATAGAACCTCATCAGCAATATCAATCACAGGGGGATTACACTCTGGATGAACAAGAAGGAGAGCATCAGGATACTTCTCCTTTGCTTTAAGGACTTCATCCTTGGTAATCCTCTCATGAACATAGCAATAACCATCCCAGGGTATTATCTCTTTATCTACAAACCTCCCTACATATGAAGCAAGATTCCTATCAGGAACAAAAATCACTCTATCCGCTTCAATGTTCCGTACTACCTCTACCGCATTTGAAGAGGTGCAACATACATCAGTGACTGCCTTTACATCTGCATTTGTATTTACATAAGAAACGACTTTAGCATCTGGATATTTTTCTTTGAGTGCTATTACATCGCTCGATGTGACCATATCTGCCATAGGGCATCCCGCCTCTTTTCTTGGCAGGAGAACAGTCTTATCGGGTGAAAGTATCTTTGCCGTTTCTGCCATAAATGTCACTCCACAAAAAACAATCATATCTGCATTTGTATTGGAAGCCTTTCTCGAAAGTCCAAGTGAATCACCCAGGTAATCCGCTACATCCTGAACTTTAGGTCTCTGGTAGTTATGAACTAGTATAATTGCATTTTTCTCTTCTTTTAATCGTGTAATTTCTTCTTGAACGTTCATTTTCGAGTCTCCTTGGAACCATACGTCTTAAGTGTTTCGTAGAAAGCCCTCCAGAAGGGATCAACTCTGGGGTGTTTAAGTTTCTTTTCCTTTCCACCTTCTATAAGAATTATTCCTTTCTCTGGCTCTGTCATCTCACCTACTATAGAGGACTTAATTCCATTGTTGGAGAGAACATCTACTACTTCTTTGGACTTATTCTCCCGACAAATAATAATTAGAGTTCCTTCACTGATAGAGGAATATGGATCAATGTTGAAATATTGGCATATCTCTTCTACACATTCCTCAACAACAATACTTTCTTTATCTACCCTTATGCCCAAATTGGAAGCTTCTGCGAGCTCATATAATCCACCCCATACACCACACTCAGTGGCATCATGCATGGCACTCACTCCATCTTCTCTCACTCCCACACTTACAGCAGTTAATGCATCTTCAACCACTGACATTTTATAAAATATTTGCTCTGCCTTCTGAATGAAATGTGGACCAAACTCTTTTTTAATAAGTTCGGAAAACATAGTAGCGAAGATACCCGTTGCTTCTATTGCAGGTCCCTTTGTAATGATAATATTATCTCCTACCCTTGCAAATTTAGGCGTAACATATTCATCTTTCTCACCCACACCAACTACAGTAGCTCCACCCACCATAGGATAATGACAATTCTCGTACCTTGCGGTATGACCGGAGATAATAGAGATACCTAACTTCTTACACTCCTTGTGCATGGTGTCCCACATTATCTCGAGCTGCTCCCCCGTCATCTCCATCGGAAGATTCAAGTCTATAGATAAAAACCTGGGTGGAAGTCCACAGGTCACAGCATCAGAAGCAAGGATGTGAATAGCAAACCATGCGGCTCTCTCCCAGCCATATTCGGGAACAATAAACACCGGGTCAGAGGTGAATGAAACTGCTTTGTCTCCAATCTCTACTATCCCCACATCCACACCATGTTGGGGCCCCACAAGCACTTTTTTACTTTTAGCTCCCAATCGAGGGTATATCAATTCATTAAAGACTTCAGCAGAAATCTTTCCAATATCAGGAAGTTCACTCATCTTTCCCTCCTGTTTCATCTTCTATCCAGGAAAGATATTTATCCAGTCCATCTTCAATTTTATATGAAACTATTGCAGGAACCTCATACGGATGTAATTCTTTTAACCTATTTTCTACTCTATGGTAAATTGACCTTCTACTCTTCATAAGAATTGCGTATTCCTCATCTTCTTCAACATTACCCTTCCACCTGTAAACAGACTTTATTGGGAAGAAATTGACACATGCAACCAACCTTTCTTCAACTAATTTATAGGCTACTTTTCTTGCAATGTCCTCATCAGGCAGTGTTGTATAAATAGAAATATAATCCATTATAACCCCCCATC
>SOIB01000168.1 GCA_004377355.1 Candidatus Stahliibacteriota bacterium
TAGAAATGACAATAATTATAAATATTAGAGGTGGTTTAAGAACTCAATTTTTCCCCTGAAAAATGGACAGAGAATTGGTAAATAGGAAGTAAGTTGAGAGAAAAAGGGTAGAGATTGAAGAAAAAGGAACGAATATCTGAAGAATTTCACTCATGCGAAGAGCTCTTTGATAAAACAAAAAATATCCCTTCATCATTAAAGCGCTGCGTAATGTTAAAGTCATTATACTAAAGACTAATTATTTAGTTGAAAATTATAAAAACCACCATATAATAAAAAATAAACAATTAAAGTTTGTTGCTTGTGTATTTAATGTATAAATCCTTTTCAAAGAGGGAGGATAACTTTGGCACCAACCAGGAAGATCAGCATTATCGAGCTGCAGCAGGAGTTATTTAAACCTTACGGGCGTTTGCTGGAACCTAATGAAATCGAGGTTCCGGAAGTATCGGAATCAGGAAGGTTTGATTTCTATATTACTTTTAAGGAATCGGCTCAGGGCTGGCAAATAGGTTATCTGTTCCATAAAGAGAAAATAATCAATCAATTGGAACGTCATCCAAATACCGCAGAAGTTTTTTCTCCATTGACTGGAGAATCTGTATTGATAGTTTCAGAAAATCCTGAAGATGAAAATACGATTTGTGCCTTTAAGCTGGATAAATCAATAGTCCTTAGTCGTAGGGCATGGCATGGAGTTATTTCCCTTTCCGATAGAGCAGAGATATTGATTGTAGAAAGTCCGGATGTTATCGATGAATATTATCAGTTGTCTTCTCCTGTATCTGTGCAGTAGAATATAGGGCCGGTTAATATTGGTGTATTTTACACTTTTGTTCTTTGCTGTGGAGGCATGAATTAAAAACCAAATAGATGAAGAATAAAAGGGGATTTTTATGAAAGCGGCAGTTTGGAATGGGCCATATGATCTTTCGATAAAAGATGTACAGGTCCCAACTCCATCGAGAGAAGAAGTGCTTATAAAAACTAAGGTAGTAGGTATCTGTGGGAGCGATCTGGAAATCTACAATGGCAGATTCAAGCAGAGTACACCTCCGATGATAATAGGTCATGAGGGAGGAGGTGTGGTGCATGCTGTGGGTGCAGGTGTATCTGCTGTGAAAGAAGGGGACAGCGTAATAGTAGAATGTGTGCTGTATTGCGGGAAGTGTACTTTTTGCAAACAGGGTCGAGTTAATTTATGTGTTAATGGGGGAGTTATCGGTATGATCGGAGCGCAGGGAGAATATGCTGAATATTTTGTAGTTCCAGAGAGGAACTGTCACATCTTACCGGAAGAGATATCCTGGCCTGAAGCCGGTTTGATAGACACACTGTCCTGTCCTGTTTATGCAATTAGCAAAATGAATGTACCATTGGACAGTACAGTAGCGGTATTTGGTCCTGGACCGGCTGGGCTTTTTTTCTGTGCGTTAGCCAAAATGCGTGGCGCTTTGAAGGTATATCTAGTTGGAACACGGGAAAATCGTTTAAAGTTTGGACCTCAATATGGGGCAGATATTTTGATAAATGTTCGCCAGGAAAATGCGGTTGATATCATCAGGGAAGATACAGAAGGGAAAGGAGTGGATATTGTAATAGAAGCGGCTGGTTCTGAGAAGGCATTAAATGAGGGCCTTAGAGTATTGAAAAAAGGAGGCTTATTTTTACTCTATGGTGTATTCGGAGGTGGACCTGTCTCAGTTGATATTCAGTCAATACAGATGTATGAATTTACTGTTTTTGGGAGTAGTAGTGTAAATTATCCTCCTGCCATTAAACTGATAAAGCGTGGTGCAGTAAGGGTTAAGGATTTAATTACTCATACATTTACGCTTGAAGAACTTCCTGAGGCATTCTCAAGTGGGGTAATTGAAAAACGACTTGATAATTACATGAAAGGTGTAGTGTTATTTTAATTATCATTCTTATATAAAGGACAATAGTATGAATAAAACTGTTACTATAGAGGAATTACGAGAAAAGATAGATTCATTTCCGCGGGTCAGGCTTGCTGTATTACCTACACCCCTTCATGAAGTGCCGAGGTTTTCGGCGGCAATTGGAGGACCGCGTATTTTTATTAAGCGTGATGACCTTACTGGCTTTGCATTCGGGGGAAATAAAACACGGATGTTTGAATTTCTCCTTTGATCGACTCAACTGGATTGTGGAAAAGAAACTCCAGGTTATCAGCGTGGTGAACTGGGATGATTTCCTCAGTAATAACAAGGACATCAAGGTTGATGAACTTTCCTTTGAGCACTTTTCCATTGAGGAAGAGGATGAAAAGACAAAGGAGAAGGTACGCAAAAAAATCTCAGTTACCCCAGTAGGCATACGCAGAGTCTATAGTAAATCAAGATATCAGTTTCAGGCTGTATTGGTTAAAGTTAAGCAAGAACAAATACCCATCAAAAAGCGCCGCAAGCATCTTCGTTATGTGATCATTCATAACGTTGG
>SOIB01000202.1 GCA_004377355.1 Candidatus Stahliibacteriota bacterium
GGAACCGATTTTTCCAATAATACCATTGATACAACCATAGCTATCTGGATTGCTTTAAAAGAATTTATAATAATAGCTCCCGATACATGTTTTATTGGCGATTCGCTATTGGTTGAATTTTCAGTAAATGGTTTATTGGATGGAATTCCGGATATGTGGATAAGGGATAATGTGGGTGATTCAATTCAGTTCCTGGTGGTAGAAGATCAAACCTCACATTATACAGGGAGAGCATTTATTTATGGTCTTGAAGAGGGAATTGGAGATTTGAGAATTTCTGGAACCGATTTTTCCAATAATACCATTGATACAACCATAGCTATCTGGATTGCTTCAAAAGGCAGTTTGATGCCAGAGGATTCATGCTTTGCATTCCCAAACCCTACACGCAAAGGATATATAAAGTTTATGTTTTATTTAAATCAGAAAGCACATGTAATCATTGAAATATTTACACTGACAGGACGTAGAATAAAAACCTTTATTGACAGGGATTACGAAGGAGGAGAGATTTACGAAGAGAGTATGTCGGTATCAGATATGGGGAGTGATATCTATATATTTAGGGCTACAGCAACTGCTGGTAATGAAAAGGAAGTAACAATGAAGAAATTTGGTGTCTTAAGATAATAAAGAAATTTAAGAAAAATGGGTAATCTAGTTTTATCATTTTTATTTATTTTACAGTCATATACAGGTGTTGAGTTTTTGAGGATGGGGGTTGGAAGTAGATCTATCGCATTGGGAAATACCTATATTGGGATTTCTGATGATCCATATGGAATTTTTTGTAATCCAGCTGGTATAAGTAATGTTCATTATCTTCATTTTTCTAGTTTCTATGGTCGCTGGTTTTTAGACACGGATCTGGGAAGTATTGCTGGCGCTATACCTCTGGGTAATAGGGGAGTCCTAGGATTTGGAATTCGTGGGTTATATACAGATAAGATAGAACAACGGACTGAAGAAGACCCTTGGAATTATAATTACTATAGCGCTTATTTCTTAAATCCCTCAATAGCATATGCTCGAAGGGTTAATAATTTTAGCTTTGGTATTGGTCTTAATGGGATAAATGCTAAGATTGAGTCCGAAACCGGGTATACAATCTTTTTAAACGCAGGTATTGGTTATTATACTGAGTTAGTTGATTTTGGATTTGCTTTATCTAATCTTGGGGGGAAGATTTTAAATACCGGATTACCGGTGAATGTACGGAGTGGATTATGTATTAAACCATTTTCTAACTTACATTTATCAGCAGATATAATAAAACCATTTGAAGATAAGTTTTCTTATAATATAGGTATTGAGTATTTACTAGTTGATATCCTTGCTCTGAGGCTAGGTTGCAATAATGATTTTTATTCGGAAAGTTTTATTAAGAAATTATCCGGAGGAATTGGTTTTAGAGCAGGTAATATTACAATAGACTACTCCGCATCTTCTTCTGGTGTATTTGGTCTCACACATTTCTTTACACTATCCTACAGTATTCCTAAAAAAAAGAAGGAACCTGTTAGAGAGATACTCGCAAGAGAGAAAATGATGAGTGTAACATATTTAAAGCAGGGTATTAGATACTACTATATGGGGAAGTATGAAGAAGCACTATATTCTTGGGATTTATCTCTTATATGGGATCCTGGTAATAAAGAGGCACTTAAGTGTATTGCTAAAGCAGAGAAAAAGTTAAAAGATAAGCGTATTGAAGTATTTCTTGCTGATGGCGAGAAGAAATTTAACCAGGGGAACTATTTAGAAGCAATATACAATTTTGAAAAGGTTCTGGAATTGGATTCAGATCTATCAAAAGCGAGGAATTTAAAACTTGAAGCTGAAAGGATATTAAAAAAAGGTGTTTCTGAGGATATAGCAGAAAAAATTGAACAAGGAATTTTTAATTTTAAATTAAGCAATTATAAAAAGGCGATTGAAATCTGGAATGAAATACTAAAATTGAAACCGAACAACAAAACTATCCAGTCGTACATAAATAATGCAAAGAGAAAGATGAATGATGAGATATCAATAACTCTAGTAGATATAGATAATTATGTATCACAAGGTAGTCTAAAAAATGCATCTGATTTAGTTACCCGTATGTTAAAGAAATATCCCGATAGTGACAGATTTAAAAAGCAGAGTTTATTTGTTGAGCAGAAAATTAATGAGATTATAAATAAACATTTAGAAGAAGGGAGAAAATTACTTAGTGCAGGAGAGTATATTAAGGCAGAAAAAGAATTCCATGCAATCCTAGAATATTATCCGAAAAACTCAAAAGCTTTAATATACCTTGAAGAGATTAAAAAACAAATTTCAAGGAGCGAGAAAGAGTATGCTGAACGTTATTATCTATTAGGAATAGATGCTTATACAAAGAATAATTTTGAACTAGCTATTGAATATTGGGAAAAGGTTCTTGGGATTGATCCGTCATATACAAACGTAAAGAAAAATCTAAAGCGAGCAAGGATTAAATTAAGCGAATTAAAAAAATGATTATAAGACTTCCATACCAGAAATATATTTATGAGGATCTATTCAGGGGAATTGTCCAAGATGTTATATAATTCCAATTATTTATCATATTCACAATTTTTTCTAGAGTAATTAATTTAAGATAAAATGAGATTTCCAATACGATTAAAATTTAGTATCTTAATTTTTCTTCTTATCCTAGTAATAACCGATGTTATTTTATGGTTTACAATCCACCGTGTTAGAGAATCCTTAACAAACGAAATAGAATTACAGGGTGAGATCCTAGCTCGTATTATTGCTCTGAATGCTGAAGACCCTTTGATTACAAATGATGACCTTTATCTGGCAGGATTAGTAACTGGTGCAACTGAAAATGAAGGTGTAGGGTATGCATATATAGTGGATAATAATGGTATTATCCGCGCACATAATAGAATTGAATTTGTGGGTAAACACAGCGAAGCTTTCATCCCACCTTCTAATTTATATGATGTTGCACTTCCAATTCTTCTTGCTGGAAAAAAGGAGATAGGCAAAGTAAGTGTTGGTCTTGGAACTGAAAGAATAGAATCTATAACAAGTGCGATGCAGTTAATTTTAATTTTGATAGTAATAGTAGGGCTATTTGTAGGTATTCTGGGAGCAGTATTATTATCTAACTATCTTACAAATCCTATAAAAGAACTGGTTCAGGGTGTTCAAGCAATAGCGAAAGGCAACTTTGAACAGAGAATCAGTAGAAAATCAAATGATGAGATTGGTGATTTAACCTTTGCATTTAATAATATGGCTAAAAGTTTAAAGGAGAAGGAACAAATTAAAGATGCCTTTAGAAGATATGTATCACGCCAGGTAGCAGAAGAAATCTTCAAGGATCCATCTAAATATATTGAGACTCTTAAAGGAATGAGAAGAAAAGTGACTGTTCTATTTGCTGATATCAGGGATTTCATACCCCTTGCTGAGCGTCTTCCTGCTGAAAAGGTGGTGGTTTTACTAAATGAAGTTCTTACTATTATGTCTGAAATTATTTTCAACTATGAAGGGACAATTGATAAATTTATTGGTGATTGTATAATGGCAGTTTTTGGTGCACCAATTATGCATACTGATGATACAAATCGATCGATTCTTGCTGCTGTAGATATACAGAGGGCAATTGAGAATATGAATAAGAAAAATATGGAAGAAGAAATTAGGATCGGAATCGGGATTAGCGTCGGAGAAGCAGTTGTTGGTAATATAGGAGCAAAAGATAGACTTGATTATACTGTAATTGGTGATTCAGTTAATCTTGCCTCAAGACTGGAAAAGGTTGCAAAGGCTAGGGAAATCATAGTATCCGAAGAAGTATTCAAAGAAGCCAATGTTCCATATGTGTTCACTGAACCAAGATTTGTGAAGGTAAAGGGGAAAGAAAAGCCAGTAAAATATTATAGTGTTATTATATAAAGTGATTATAATTCTTCTTTATATACTAGTTTCTTTGATTAAATATTAAATATCTATTCATAATGTAAGTTAACTATAAAGGTCAAGTCCTAATTTTCGTGTAAAAGAATCAGGTGGCAAAGGCTACCTTTTTTACCATTTCTTCATCTACTTCTATTAATAAGTCCAGCTCTTCCATTAACTCCGTCAATCTCTTCTTCTCTTCCATACTCATCTTTAATTTGGTGGAGTCAGGTCTTCTTTAAAAAGTGTCAATTACTAATATAGTCATTAGTCAATAGTTTTTAGTCATCAGTCAATAATTAACTAAAGGTTTCGAGGTTTCAAGGGTCAAGGGGTAAATTTAGTTTTTAGTCAATAGTCATTGGTTATTAGTCTTAAGTTGGGATTTGGGGTTTTGTAGGTGAAATATTGGGTAAAATCTCAACCCCAATAAAATAGTTACACATTTCATCCCGATGTAATAGTAAACAATACATGGGATAAACCCTAGTAAAATAGTTGTACATTTCACCACTAATGTAATAGTAATACATTACATCACAATGTAATAGCGATCCATTACATGTGACAGGTGTGGCAAGCAGGGCAGGCGGGGCGGGCAATTGACAAATAAGTGTAAATATAGTGGAAGAGAGAATTGAGAGGAAGATGTCCAATGTTTAGATTTGACCCTTATAATAAGCCAGATTCCAACATAACTCACTCTATCTATAATTTAAGTCACATCAGTATTTCCTTTTGCTCCTCCTTTGGAAATATAAGAGTTACAATAACCGTAATAAGAATTGAGATTACAAAACTTGCAATACGTACAGTCAATATTTTATCAAGACCCGTTACTATCCAGATGATCGTTACTACAGGTCCAACAACTAGAGCTGTTATCGTACCAATTTTACCAAAACGTTTCCACCATAATGAAAATGTAATCGCAGGTGCAAACGCAGCTGCGAGGCCTGACCATCCATAGGAGACCAAGGTGTAAACGACCCGTTCCGAAGACACAGCAAATAAGAAAGCAAAGATACCTGTTATGAGGGTTACAAATCGTGATATCTTCAGGGCTACTCTCTTCGGTATCCTCCCTTTTTTAATAACTCCGGAATATAGATCTTCCACAATTGCAGAACTTGCAATTACCAACTGTGAATCGGCAGTAGACATCATACCAGCAATTGCACCGGCTAACAAAATACCACCTAAGAAAGGAGGTACAAGATGCATAACAGTCCACGGCAATATTTGTTCAGCGTCAGCAACAACAGAAGGTCCAAAAAGAGATAAAGCTACAAGTCCAAGAAGCCATGCTCCGAATGTTGTGAGAATACTCCATATAATAGCTATCACCATTGCCTGTTTACGTTCTCTCTCATTTCTTATGGCCATTTGTCTTATAACAAAATGTGGTTCTCCCCCAAGATAACCAAACATCCAGCTCATATGGATACCCACAAGAAGGCCAGCTGAGATACCAGTTTTACCCCCAAACCATGATGTAGCCGTTGGGTTAACCGTTTGTTGCAACGCCTGTCCTAAAGATATATCCAACATCGATAGCCCAATAATCGGAACTACTACCAGAGTGATTACCATAAGAATTGCCTGTATAACATCTGTCCACACAACAGATAGAAAACCCCCCGCCATACAATATGCAATAACGATAACAGCGGTTATTATCATACCTGGCATTACCGGTATATTGAAAGTACGTGCAAGTATTTTACCACCTCCAGCGAACTGTGCAGAGACGTAAGCGATAAAGAACACAAAACAAATAATTGCACCTATAACTCGTATAGCCTTTGCTCCCTCTATATGCTTCTTCGATAGATAGTCAATAACAGTCACCGCGTCGTATTTTTCTCTTTCTTCCCTGAGTCTTCTAGAATAGAATACCCATTGGATTACTGAGCCGATGAAGCAACCGAGGGGTACCCATAATGCTGATACACCCATTGTGTATGCCAGGGCGGGGACACTCAGCATCAACCAGGCAGACATATCAGTGGAGCGTTCCGAGAGAGCCAGCGCCCAACCGGGTAATTTTCCACCTCCTATATAGTAATCTTTGTCAGTCTTTGTGTAGCGAGCTACGAATATCCCAATTCCTAAAACAACTACCAGATATATGATAAAGGCTGTCAACATTTTAGAGATTGTTGCCTGTTATATCATTTTATAATATATTTCATTTAACGCTTTTTCATATCCTCTTTAATCACATTCATCCATTCTTCGCTAATAGTTGTTTCTGGTCCCTCATCAGCATATTTGAGAGCTAAGTATTTGAATAAATTACGAGCAGCAGATTCAGCTTCGAGTGCACGTCCATTGCAATAATTGGTCAGGAAATCCTGAGCCAGTGGCGGGTCTTTTTTATAGAAATCAACCGCCATCTTTTCAATGTAAGATTGCATGGTGAATTGCTTATCCTCTATGCTGCCAAATGCTGCCTGTATATCTTTAATCATATCTTTATATCTAAGACATGAGAAGGTTTCCAAGACCTGAAAGAGCCAATAAGCGGAGTTATCCGAAAACTCATTAAAGTTACCCTGTTTCCAGGGTGCTGGCACATCCGTAATCCCCACATAGAATGGTACATAACATGTGGTACTTGGGCAGTCTAGCCCATACCATACGCATCCCCCTATCCAGTTCGGAAGCTTTGACCTTGCCTGTGCGACCCAGCTGTAAGCAGTATTTCTCGAACAGATAGTACGTTCGCCAATGATAGGCAACCAACCCTTTTCTTCCGAAAGACCTTCAATGTTTGGTGTTTCCGGGCAGCCAAACGGACCTGCAACAATACCTTTTGTTCTGTCGTATGGTGTGCCTTCCAGGTAATCTCTCCAGACGGCATTAATCCACCACTCAACCGATATTTTCTTATCGGGCTTAACTGAAAATGGAAATTCCACAGCGTCCGGATCCCAATCTTTGGAAGGGCAGAGAAGGCTGAATATTCTCCATTCGCGTATTGTATTAGCTCTATCGACATCCCCACTGTAAACTTTCCAAAAATTGAAGGGACCATCTTTGTCAGGGTCATAAAGACCTTTCTCTACAGCAAGATTGATTAGGTTCGGCGAAGCCATATACCAGTCAGGTTTATTAAGATCTATAGTCTTAATCTTGAATCTCATTGTGTGTGGACAAACATGGTCATCTGGTACTCTTTGAGCAACCCATTGTCTTGAGTACCCGGGTAGCTCCATTATCCAGGCTTCATCAGGGTCTATTATCGTGTAGGACTCTCCAGTACCATCAAGTCCATACTTTTCGATAAGTTTACCTAATTTTTTAATATACTCTCGAGCGGTCTTGGCACGCTGTAAACCTAGTGCTGTAGCATGCATCCAGTCTAATAAAGCCTCTTCTTCTGTCAATTCGTAGGCTTCTTCATGGGTATAACATGTATTTTCACCAACGAAAACCTGGTATTCGTTTGCAAAAGGTACTTCATTGTGAAAATAAGAATAAGTTTCATCCACCTGTGGTATCTCACCGAATGATGTATGCTCATAGCCACCAGGAATACCAGGAAAATACATACGATATACATCGCCGGGTTCGTGTTTCGCACCAGGTACTACCGTTAAGGTGAAATCACATCTACCATCACAGGTGTGCCCTGCCATTGTATATTTTTCAACTGTAGCTTTTTTCCCGGCACAGAAAGAAGTACAGCCACTAAAAAGTGAAGATTCTTTACAGCAAGATGTCTCTGTAGAAGCAAACGCAGAGTTCACAGTAATCAGGCATACTAACAACATCGATAACACATAAAATAATGGGCGCTTGTTCATAAAACCTCCTTTTTAAGTTATTTTATATTTTAACACCCAATGATTCATCATTACTTTACCATATATCTGGAGAATAAAAAAATGGATGAATAGAATAAAAAGATAAATAGAAACAAAGAAGAATTTTGTATGGATAAAATTATACATCTTTTATATTTTATAATAGATTTTATATC
>SOIB01000210.1 GCA_004377355.1 Candidatus Stahliibacteriota bacterium
GTTTGATAGCTTTGCCCGTTGCAATGTCGCAGACCAAAACATGCTGGCTATAATATCATGGACCCTTTGTCCTGGATTCCAAACTAAAGGCAAGGACGCAATTCCCTATTTTGCATATCCGCCATACTTCTTAGCGGTTTCATACATTGTTATAACGTTTTCAAGTTTAACATTGGGGTGAATTTCTGAAGTTGAGCCTAAGATGAGCCCTCCACCTTTGGCACCCTCGTCTATCGCCTTCTTGACCTCAGCTTCAACCTCTTGTTGTGAGCCAAATGGTAAAAGTTGGCTACAATCAATCACGTAAGCCATGGTTATCTGGGGGTGTTTTTCTTTCACATCTTTTACGTACATGGTAGAAGCAGGTTCAAGCGGAGCAATGCAATCACAACCACAATTAATAAGGTCATCCATAATAGGCCATTTATTACCGTCGCAAAAGAAAATAACCTTGCATCCATGGGAATGCCATAAGTCAATAAGCCTTTTTGCCCGCGGGAACCATTCTTTGGCTAAAAACTTAGGTGAGAAAAGAAGACCTTTATTACAGGCAATATCGTCTGCAACCATAGCGATAGGCATTAACTTTGGGTCGGCAATACTATTAATTCTAAATACCTCATAATCATTTAAGGCTTGAAGCCAATTTGAAACCAGTTGAGGATCTTCATCATATAAGAAAACAAAAAGATCCATTCCGGCCCTATAATATGCCGTATGCAGTCCAACCAAGTTTTCAGGGGCAATTAAGAACGAACCGTCCATCTTATCAATCAACATCTTAAAATACTCGTACAGTTCCTGAGGTGTTTCAAAATCGTCTCCTGTTAGTTGGATGTGAAGGGTGGCTTGAGGGCAAAGTTTAGCTTTCTCAATCGCCTTATAGATTCTTTCAATATCCTTTTTAACTATTTCTGAAAGTTCTTTGGTAGTTTTGAAAGGACGCTCCAATATTTGGCCGGTCCACCATTCTTTCTTATACACAAAACCGTCCTCATCACCAACAATCTGTGGCTCTAAAAAAGTAGGGGCGGCAAAATGTCTGGCCATATCCATTGACTTACCTATTGCTCTGCAGGTGAGGTCAATAGCATTCTTGGGTGTCACCTTTTCTCCACTATAATATTCAATCATTTCTATATTATGAACAATATCCGCTATGGGAACTCTATCTGGCTCTTTGTGATTGAATGCTTTTAATACTCTTTCACGAGAAGACATTTCTGCCATTTTCTTATTTCACCACTTTATTATAAAAAATTTTGTTAAATAAATACCTTGTTTATACCCATTAAATCAGCGATAAAAGAAAGCTCTTCTCTTACATCTCCGTAAACTACCATGCAGTGATGGGCAAAACCATGATATAAAAGCTCGGCTATATATTCCTTCACCGGTTTTTCTACCTTTACCCTCAGGTTAACCTCTCCAACAGATAAAGGTGGAAGATCTAAAATTTCGCCACCTGAGATTAACATCCGATATCCTTTTTGATCATCAATGAAGTGGCCTAGAGTAACAGGACCCGGTTTTCCGGTAAATTCAAAGCTGAATCCTTTGCCGGTATAACCCCAATTCTCGGGAGAGGATGTTATCCAAATTTCCTTAGGGTCTTTTGCAATAGTAGGATCTGCAAACCCATGAGCCATCAATAAAAGCGCATTGAGCTTTTCATCAAAACTGCTCCACTCAACAAAAAATGGGGTACATCCTGTGAGAAGCTTTTGGGTCATCATCATGACAACCCCATGGACATCACCCTCACTAGCAACCATAATTCCATTTTCCTGAAGCATGGCACTACCAAGATAGGCGGTAGCCTGAAATTTTTTTTCAGTAAAGTGCTGGCCTCGATATACCAACGCATCCAAATTAAACCTTTCGACGATATTCTTCATAGCAATTGCCAGTTTTGCTGATTTATAAATATCACTATCATCAATATCCCGAATTTTAAATCTTCTTTTCACTTCATCAAAAAGTGTCTTAACCTCCCCTTCATTGACCTGATCCCACATATTGACAAAATGGTCTAACTGGATGTGGACTATCTCTGGCCCAAGTTTTGCTTTAACTTTGGTTTTATCATACTCAAAGTCAAACATTCCTCTAAAGACCTGGCCAGTAGCACCTATAATTTTGTTTTGAAGGTTGTGATACACGTTTGCCGCTTTGGCATACTTTTCTATTTTATCGTAAACAGCTTGGTCATTTAGCCATCCAACAACAACCCGATAATTCTTGAACCAGTCCATTTTCCTGAAAGTACCGGTCAGTTGGGCAAGGCCAATGAGAGAGCCATCTCTAATTGTTTGTGGATATTTCATATCAGGTCTAATAACTGGTTCGGTTTGAGATACATAAACAATTAAAGGAGAATTTTTAACTTGGCCCAGTGCCTGAAGAGGCATATGATCGGGAAAATAAGTAAACTCGCATA
>SOIB01000086.1 GCA_004377355.1 Candidatus Stahliibacteriota bacterium
CCAAGGTAAACATATTGCATCCCCATATTCTTTGCTATTCTATATGCTTTTTCAAGGATTTCTATGGGAGTAGGGGGGAGGTCGGTTAATTTATGATGTGGAAAGAACTTTAAGAAATGAATTGGGGTATATATACCTAAATTTTCTTCTATCCATTTAACGAGTTCTTTTACTTTTCCCATTGAATCTCCTGCCAGTGGTACAATTAGATCGGTGATTTCAATATGGATATTGTTTTTCTTAAATTCTTTTAATGCTCGAAAAATTGGCTCAGGGGAAGGAATACCGATATAACTCCTCAAGAATCCTTCCTCACCCGAACCTTTAAAATTTACTGAAACAGCATCCAGATATGGTGCAATCTTTTTAATTGGTTCAGGGCTTATGTAACCATTTGTAACATAGGTGTTATATAAACCCTCTTCATGTGCTATCTTTGCTGTATCATATGTTAGTTCGTAAAATATAGTTGGTTCAGTGAAAGTATAGCTTAAACCCTCACACCCATATAGTTTTGCTTTTTTTACTAACTCATGAGGAGAAATTGCTTGCCCCATTATCTTCCCCTGACTCAGATGCCAGTTCTGACAATATTTACATTTCCAGTTGCATCCCTGAGTACATATAGAATAGGCTCTACTTCCTGGAGCAAAGTGATACAAAGGCTTTCTTTCAATCTCGTGGACTACTTCAGAGCTAACTTTATCATATACAAGCGAATATAACGTTCCATCAATATTTTTTCTTACCCCGCATACACCTGTCTTTCCTTCCGGTATTATACAGCCTTTAGGCAGGACATAATCCCAACCACAAAGGTGGCATCTTACCTTACCATCTTTTAGTTTTTCATAAAACATTGCCTCTTTCATTTGCTCCTCTCCAAATTTATATATCTCGCAAAGAACGCAAATAAATCTAAGAAAATTTAGTGTAATAAAAGGAAAATTTTACATTTTATAGTTTTCATTTTGTGTTAAATATAAATTTATTTTATATATTTAAAAGCTTTTATATTTAAGAAAGACAATTGACTCTAGACTCATGAATCACGACTAAAATCCTCTATGCAATCCCAATACTTCTGCCTTATCTATTAATTTTATATACTCCCTTCTTGTAATTGGTCTTAAGAGTTCTTCGTATTCGGAAGCGTTGAAACAGGGTCTATATTGATCCATAATATTAACGTATGAATCAGTAGATAATCTGTTTGCAATGAACTCAAGGACTTTTTCTGATTCAGCGATATCATTGGGTAAAACAAGATGCCTTATTAAAAGTCCTTTTTCTGCTATCCCGTAGTTATTGATTTTTAGATCACCAACTTGAGTGTGCATTTCTTTTACTGCCTTTCTTGATACATCCCAATAATCATTAACTTTTGAATATTTCAAACCATTCTCATTAGAACCGTACTTAATATCTGGCATATAAATATCCACTATCCCATCCAGCAATTTTATCGTATCTTCTGAGTCATAACCACCTGTATTATAAACAATAGGGATTTTAAGTCCTCCTTCTTTTGCTATCATTAAGGATTTCACTAATTGAGGAGTATAATGCGTGGGACTAACCCAGTTTATATTATGACAACCTATTTTTTGTAAAAAAAGCATGGTTATTGCAACTTCTTCTTCTGATGCTTCTTTTCCTTCTCCAGTCTGAGAGATTGTCCAATTCTGACAGTAAACGCATTTGCATGTGCAGTTGCTCAAGAATATAGTTCCAGAACCACCGCTGCCAACAAGAACTCGTTCTTCCCCATAGTGAGGAAAGGAGGAACTCACCTCCATTCTAAATCCCGCATTACAGGAACCCTTTTTTTCAAAACGATTGATATTACACTGATTACCACACAAATCACATGAAGTAAGTTTATCCCATAATTTTTCCACTCTTGACTTGAAATCTGTTTCAGACAGTGAAAGATATGATGGTTCCATTTTCAATTTTATATTATTCCCTTGACCCCTCGAATCCTCGACCCCTTGAACCCTTATATTTATACAACTCTATATAATGGTTCTTCACCCTCCAGTGCAGCGAGTAGATTCTTGCATGCTATCTCTGCCATTCCTTTTCTCGCTCTGTACGTTGCACTGCCTATGTGTGGAGTCACTACAACGTTCTTTAAACGAAGAAGATGTGGATTTACTCCCGGCTCATGTTCAAATACATCCAAAGCTGCTCCTCCAATCTTACCCAGCCTTAACGCATCGGCAAGAGCAGATTCATTTATAATAGATCCCCTACCTGTATTAATCAGAAATGCAGTTTCTTTCATTAATGAGAGCTCTTTCTCGTCTATAAGGTGATGAGTATCTTTAGTAAGTGGAAGGTGTATACTTATTATATCAGCGTTATTTAGTATCCATTTAAGGTCTTTTTTCTTAGCTTCCGTTTCTTTTTCAAACTCTTTCTTCTTTGAACTGTCATAATAAACTATCTCTGCACCGAGAGCATGTAATTTTCTTGAGACTTCAGTTCCTATTCTTCCTACTCCAAGTATTCCTACTAATTTGCCTTTTAATTCGTATCCTAGAAGCAGGTCTGGCTCCCAACCAGTAAATTTACCCAGACGCAAGAATTCACGTGATTCTATAATCCGCCTTATAAGGGTAAAGATAAGACACACAGTAAGTTCAGCTGTTGCATTAGTTAGAATATCAGGGGTATTGGTGACTATTATACCTCTCTTTTTTGCTTCATTTATATCTATATTATCATGACCCACAGCGTAATTTGAGATTACTTTCAAATTTTTGGCTTTATTAAGAACTGTTTTATCTATCTTATCTGAAAGAAGAACTATTGCACCATCTTTATTTTTTAATCGTTCTCCCAGTTCATTGCTTGAAAGAAATTGATTTTTTGGTTGCACTTCTATCTCTACTTTCCCATTTAATAATGATAACCAGCCATCAGGAAAAGGATATGTTACGTATATCTTATGCATTAAGAACCTCCAATAGAAACCAGAAGTATACCAGCAATAACGCCTGCGACATCGTATATCAGGTCTTTTACAGAAAAATTCTCATCTCTTTTATATTTATCATGGATTTCTTTTGTTATACCTGCGAGTGTTCCAATAGAAATGGAAATATATAATGAATTTTTCTTGTCAATACTGCCTATATTCGTAGAGATGAGGTATGTGGAAGATGAAATTGCTGCAGAGTGCAAGAAATGATGTAGTTTATCCTCAGAGAACCAGGGATCCTTAGGTAGGTTTATTCTTATTGAATCTTTTTCTATTTGAGGAGAAGTAGCAATTAGCAGACTAAAGAGAAAGATCATCTGCTATAGATTTCATACCAGAAAGGCAGATACTTATAAATTCATTGATTGTGAGGTTCATCCCTTCGCATTTTTTTATATTCTCTCTATCTGCTCCTCTTGCAAATTGTTTTTCTTTGAATTTCTTCATAATGAATTCAGTGGATAGTCCCGAGAGACCTTCAGGGTGAACAAGAGCACAGGCTACTATCAGACCGGATAAAGCATCAGAGGCAAGAAGAGAAGTTTCCATCTTATTTTTAGCCTCATCGTGACCCACATGAACTTTTATGGCTTGCAAGATATCGTCTGTGATATCAAAGCTCTTAAGATATTCTATTCCTCTAAGACCATGTTCTTCAGGATTATCTTTTGTGTCTTCATAATCAATATCATGAAGAAGTCCTGCTAAAGTCCATTTTTCCTTATCTTTCCCAAAATATTCAGCAAGATTTACCATACAGGCTTCAACAGCTAACATGTGCTTTATTAATTTATCATCTTTTATCTTGGATTTTATTAAATCGAGCGCCTCATCTCGATTCATCCTTTTCCTCCATTAGCATTGCTTTCACTTTTTCTTCCATATCCGGGAAGCGGATTCTCAGTTCTGTAAATGCCTTCTTAAAGAATTTCTTATCTTTGCTTTTGTAAAGTGCTTTCAATAATCTAAGCAGGATATAGGGGGCATCACTAGTATCCCTATATTTCTTATAAGCACTAACTAATATTTTTGATGCATTCTGGTACTGCTTTCTCATATTATGTAAGCTTGAGATATAGTAAAAATCATAGGTGGTAAGTGATGATGAAAGGTCTCTTTCATTAATATCTTTCTCGTAAAACGATAAAATTAAATCAACCTCTGCATTTCCTTTTCTTAATTCCCGCAGGGCTTCTCTTGCGATAGAACCTGCTTCTTCTTTTCGTTCATTTGTACAGTAAAGGTCTATGAGTTCTTCTGATATTTTTAAATTGGCGGGATCCTTGCTTAATTTGTCCTTTAATAATTTCTCTGCAGTCTCTGTATCGCCCAAACTTCTTGCTTCTACTGCTTTTGAAAAACTTGTATCCACATAATCCAGTGTTTCATCAACAAGAGGTTTTAAGAATTTTTCTTCTAAGCCATAGTACTTCAAAACAAAAACTACTATAGCACCAAAGGCAAATCCTCCTACATGTGCCCAGAAAGCAACATTTGAATAAGCACTAAAGGTGAATGCGTAGATTAGTTCTCTGAGGAACCAGAACGGAAGAACGATACCAGCATAGATTGGGAATGTAGTAATTATTGGAGGGAAGAACCATAGAAATAACAAATGTATCTTTGAATTATAATATCGGATGGCAAACGCTCCCATAACACCAGCTATCGCACCAGATGCGCCAATAAGTGGTATGGATGATTGTGAAATAAGGGAAAAGATTACAGATGCAATAATTCCTGAGAAAATATAAAAACCTAGAAAGAAAGGTCTTCCCCATTCATCTTCAAGATTAACTCCCACCAGCCATAGGAACCACATATTTCCGAGGAGATGACCGATACTGCCGTGTAAGAATAGATGAGTTATAAGCTTGAATACATTGAATTCAGTAGCTGTAAATCCAAATCGTTTTGTAAATCTTGATTCAAGTGCTTCATTAAATTTCTGGTATCTTTTATTCCATTCTTCCCATTCTTCATCAGTAAGCCCGTATTCCCTGTTTTTTATCTTTTCTCTCATCTCTTCAATATTTGTTAAGTATTCCTGATAATCAAACACACCTTCTCTATCAGGATGTTGCATATATATCATAGTTTCGTAATCATTAAGACTTTCAAAAGTTTCATTTATCCTTTTAGTATCTCGTATCATAATGGGGAATGTGATACAGAAAATTAAAAAGTTAATTCCAATGAGTGATAGTGTAACAATAGGGAGTCTACGAACCTTGCTTTCAGACTTGATAGGAAGTAACATCAAAACCTCTATTATTAAAGAAGTTGGTTAAGATTTCAGTTTTTTCATGTACAACGACAACATCCTGAAATCTTACTCCATATTTTCCAGGAAAATGGAACCCTAATTGGACTGATAAACATATGCCAGGTTTGAGTATAGCTGTATTTTTAGGAGAAATTATAACCCCATCTATTAAAGGAGAAAGGGGAGTGCTGATTGGTCCTATAAAGTTTTCTGCATAGTTATTTTCTTCAATAAGGTTCCAGACATAGTTATGAATTTCTTTCACTATCTTTCCTGGTGTTATAAAATCAAGGAATCTTTTATAAATGCTATTAGATTTTCTGAATAATTCTTTCAGTTCTTTTCTATCAGTGCCTATGGTATAGGTTCTACCAACTTCTATTCCGATACCTTTTCGTATGAGCCCAAAATTAATGTGCAACGGATCACCATCTTCTAATCTGTTGTAATTGCTTATAGAAAAGGGATTTGCAGTATTTTCACCAAAAATGACCTTGGTTGGAAACGCTCTTCTCTCACCACCTGATTTATAAATATTCTCATCAATTATGTTTCGTATAGTAATTTCAGAACAACCTATCTTTATTTTGTTCAAGGTTTCTTTGAGTACTTCTTTACAAATTTCTGCATTTTCTTTGAGTAGTGTAAGACGATGCTCATCCGGGAAGAGGAATAAACTTAAGAAAGGGTCATCAATTGTGACAACTTTATAATCAGGGATTTCGATATCATCAAATGAGCCAATCTTTTTTATCTTTAGCTTTTTAAGTAAACCTTTTAGAAGTTTTATTGGACGCATTGCCGTTTCTCGAAGTTCTTTTAGATTCTCTTCTTCTTTTTTTACTCCCTTTGGTGTTTTGACAAGAGATAAAGAAAAGGGATCACCGATAAGGTGGATTTCCTTAGGAGTTATTAAGAGATAAAATCCAACTTCAAAAAAATTGAAGGAAGCATTTATTCCAAGTATATGGAGAATCTTATAAATATTAGTAATTAGAACTGCATCAAGTTTTTGTTCTGTAATAGTCTTACGGATATTATCTAATAATTTTTTATCCACTAATTTCTTTTATTGCCTCTATTGTTTTGAGTTTTCTTTCAGCCCGAAAACGGAGTGTAGGATTATCAGTTAGGTTTAAAACCTCTTTGTAGGCAGCCTCAGCCTCAATTATTCTATTTAAATTAAGATAAATTCTTCCAATCTGCATAAGACAATCTGTTTTAAACGGATTGGATATAAATTTGTCCAATGCATTCTGATAGTACTCCAGGGCTTTTATTATATTACCTTTCTGTTCATAACACTGAGCAATGCCCTGATAGGAAGAAGGGGTGAATAACTCATCATATTTTCCCTTTATGAATAGTTCAAAATTCTCAAGGGCTTTATCAATTTGCCCTGTTTTGTAGTAAATGTTTGCAAGCATGAATGTGGAACGGTGAGCAAATTTTGTTCCCCAGAACTCACGTTTAATCATTTCAAATTGCTGTTGCGCTTGATTTATTTCACCGCTACTGTATATTGCCATCCCCATATTATATTCATTTCTTGCCGTTTCTCTAATATTCCGCGTGCGATTTATGTATGAGTAAAAGAGAACTACTATTACTGCAATACCAATAATTCCCCATATTACGAGCTTTTTATGGTGCTCATAAAATATAATTAAATTCTCAATAGTTTCTTTAAACTCATCACGCTTTAAATCTTTCTTTTTAAACTTTTTCATCATTCCTCCAATAATTACATACCCCTGGTAAGATTCGAACTTACGACCCCCGGTTTAGGAAACCGGTGCTCTATCCACTGAGCTACAGGGGCTCGTTATATTTTTATGGAAAAACCCAAATTTGTCAATCCTTTTTTACAGGGATATCTATTCAGGTTTAAATTCCTTGATATTGTAGGATACTATGCCCAACCCTATTTCCTCCCCAATTTTGAGATACTCATTAATATCCATAGCATAATCATACAAGGCTTTTACTTTATCCTTAGAAGCAAGCTCCATACTTTTCCAGGGCGCATTCTTAAGTGGTGGAGCTTCTTCAACTAAATGGTACGAAGCATTATCTATAGAAACTATATCCTTTGATATCAGGAATCCTATATTCTCGACAGCTAAATTCATAGTTGTGGGAAAGCAGTCACAGTGTGGTGTAATATCCATGAGAACATTTAGGAAGGAACTTTTTGGGATTTTATCTAATATTGCCTTTGTGTAATATACGGTTTTTGTGGCTGTATTTCTGTCAAGGTCCCAATTAAATCTTATTGCTCCCTGTTTACAAGAGATAATGCACATGCCACAACCTATACATTTTTTCATATTAATAGTTGCAGATTTTTTCAGAGTTATTGCGTTTTCTGGACAATATAATACACAATCTCCACATAATTCACATTTCTCGTCTAATACTACGGGTTTAACATCAGAGTGGAGGTATAATTTTCCTCTTCTTGAAGCCATTCCCATACCAACATTCTTAATAGCACCACCATACCCAAATAAATCGTGGAATTTGAAATGGGAAATAGTAAGCAAATAATCTATATCTTCTATAATCATACCCGCGTATACCTCTTTAATTTCATCAAAATTAGTTTTTATTGTAATCTCATCTCTTCCGATAATTCCATCTCCTACAAGAAAGGGAGCACCTACCGTAGCATATGTAAAACCATTCAAATATGCAGTCTTGTGGTGGTCAACTGCATTCCATCTTCCCAGTCTGTATAAAGTATTGCAGTCAAAAAGGAAGGGTTTTGCACCTCGTCTTTTAAGTTCATCCACTACAACCCTGACAATCTGAGGTCTAATATGTGTGATATTTCCTTCCTCACCTACGTGCAGCTTTATTCCTACAAAGTTTCCTTCTTCAATGTCATCAAGATAATCTTCTTTTTTGAGGAGTTCCCTGATAAGTTCAAGTGGAGACTTATCTCCGAATTTAACTAGTGTGACATCACTCATATTTTTGAAATTAAGATAAAATCTATATGAGTCAATAGATAATCATTATAATTATTAAATTATATGTAAATTCGAGCTATTCATAGGAAAAATTGTTTAGTCGAAATTGAGGGAAATACCAACCATGAAACCGGGATCACTGAAATCGATTACCTTAACGTTGTTAACTGTCTTACTTGCGTAAATATACTTACCTTCTACATAAAACCCAATCTTCCAGAATGCCTTATAATTTATTCCAGCAACAGCGTCAAGCAGAATACCCCTCTGTGTATTATCAGGATCCCCGACCTTAGGAACATCCAGTAAACCAATACCACCTCCCAGGTAGACATCTGCTTTTTCATTAAATACAGGGGTAAGATAGAGTGTGTTAACTGCAAGCAACCCTTCTATCTCATAAGGATGGATTGCATCGGGAGACTTTTTATGGTATTCCCAGGAAATTGAAAAGGCAATTGGAACCTTATCCAGCTTGAGATCCAGAGCAAGTTGCCCACCGCCTAATTTTTTATCTGGTGCGCGTTCATCAACAAGGCCACCCATTATACCTAATCGCAGGGTAAAACTAACAGCCTGAGCACTGGTAAAAGCACTAAGAATGATTACTGCTAAAATAAACCTTTTCATATAAATATTCTAATTAATTTTTCTTATATGTCTATATCTAAAACAATATGGTGACTAAATAAAAATTTTGATAATAAAATTTTTGAATTGTTAATGTTCTTCATTTAATGTTAATTTTTGACATTGTCCCAAAGTTGTATGATGAGTAGTTTAATAAAAAGTTGTTTTATGCTCGGTAATATTATTCAGAAATCGCAGTCGATTTCCCCGGCGAGGAAATCGCTGCTCCCGCTCTCACTTTCACTCTTTATGATTTCCAAAGGAAATCATAAATCCATGCCCGCTCAAGTATTGATGAGGGTTTCTGAATAACATCATCTCGCATTTATTCCAGAAATTAAGTGGTAAATGTATGAAATTTCTAAATAAAGATAAATCATACAACTTTGGGACAACCTCTAATTTTTAATTAAAAAATGGTAGTTTATTTAACTCTTTTGTGATAGTATGCAAATATTACTGATGTTTTGCAATAATTATAAACATTTCATCATTATCTATCTTAACGATAACTTTTAATCCAGAGGATTCCATCATTTTTGCAATTTCTCTCATTGTTGGTAAAAAATCAGCACTTACTTCTAAAGTATCTTTATGCAAATTATTTATAGCATCTCTAGACTCGGAATGTGCAATCATTAATTTTCCACCCTTTTTTAACCCTTTTACTAAGTGTTTGACCGTTTCAACTTTATCAGAAAAATGTGGGAAACACGAATAACAAAGAATTGAATCATATTCATTGAGCATAGAAAGAGCGATAATATCCTTGATTAAGAACTTAACATTTGGATATTCTTGGGGAGGGTACTTTCGTTTTGATAACTCTATCATTTTTTTCGAGTAATCAACAGCGACTATCTTACCTTTTCTTTGAACGTAACTGTATAAATAGGGTATCATCACACCTGTTCCGGTTCCAACATCCAATACAGTTTGCCCTTGTTGTAGCGAGAGAAGTTTTACTATAAATTCCAATTTTTCAGGGTCATGAGAGGTTATTTCGTCCCATTCTTTCGATTGTTTATTAAAAAATTCTTTTTGGTGAGGATTTTTGGAATGCATTTTATTTTCCACCTCTAAAGTATTCTATCCTTTTTCTTCTAAATCTTTCACAAACAACATAGGATAAACAATATCGCTTCCGCAGGCAGGAATCCATACAGCAATGAATAGGAATAAAACTATGACAATACTTGAGACCCAATCCATCTTTCCACCTAGAGCCATAATAATATGGAACAAAGACGCACCAGTGCTAAGAAAGACATGAACAGTATGGGGGAATTTACTCCTTGTCCAGAAATATGCAATAGTTACTCCTAATAGTGCAAATGGATTTATAAGATACCATTTCTCAATAAAACCTATATGAATTCCTCTGTTTGGTAAATCAAGCAAGACTTCTCCAATATATGGAATAATTGAATCACTTATTGTAGCAATAACAATAACCCCGGTATAACCAATCAGATAGAACAACCAGATATTAAATCCCTTTTCCTGTCTGTGGGTCTTATATAAGGAAGCAGTAGCCATGGCACTAAAGATAACATGAAGAGGATGGAATATGTAAAAAATATTAAAAGTAATCCTCTGTGGAAGATTATGGAAAAGAAGCATTATAACAATCCCGGAAACAACTCCAATTGTAGTATGCGGAAGATGATTTTTTAGTTCTTTTGATATTACCTTAAACATATTACAAACCTGTGTAATGCGTTAACATAATTGTTTGCAATTAACACATAAATAAGTTTTATTTGTTGTCAAGGGGGCGAACCCTTGAAACCTTGACCCCTTGAACCCCTATTTTTTAAACGGTTGCTTTATTTGGGGGTACCCATATAATCGCACGATGGATAATGAAACTATAGTAAAGGTTTTAGAGATACTAAAGAAAGAAAGCAAGAAATGGAAGGATCCTATTGTTACAGAAATCGCAAATGTAACTAAAGATCCCTTTCGAATACTCATTTCAACAGTGCTTAGTGCAAGAACTAAAGATGCTGTTACACGGATAACCTCAAGTCGCTTGTTTGAAAGAGCATCTACACCTGAAGATATGGAAAAACTTTCGTCTGAAGAGATAGAGAAATTGATATACCCAGTTGGTTTTTACAAAACAAAAGCAATAAGGATTCCTGACCTGGTTAAGACATTGATAGATAGATATGACGGAAAAGTCCCTGATAACCTTGAGGAATTACTGAAGTTACCTGGAGTAGGGAGGAAAACTGCCAATCTCGTCATAACACTGGGCTTTGGAAAGCCAGGCATATGCGTAGATACACATGTCCACAGAATATCAAACAGATTTGGATATGTTATTACGAAAACACCTGAAGAAACAGAACTTGCACTAAGAGAAAAACTTCCACTTAAATGGTGGATTACTTATAATGATCTTCTTGTTACACTTGGTCAGAACCTGTGCTTACCTCGCAATCCAAAATGTGAGGAATGTCCAGTCAAAAATTATTGCAATAAAAAGATATAAATTTAAATTTGTTCTTAATTTTATCAAATAAATCTAAAAACATTTTTACCCTAATTATAAAATAGGCAGTGTCCAGTCAAAAATTATTGTAAAAAAAAGATATAAATAATATTTTGTCCACAAATTTAATCAAATGATATAAATAATTATATCCTACTCATTCACTTGATAATCAATATTTTATCAAGTGATTGAAAGTTATAAACATTTTTTTAACAAAAAGGTTTTATTAATTTTCTAATATTAATCAGTTGTAAAAGATTCTAAGATTCTATTTCTAAGAATTTATATGCGCGTAATTAAGAAAATACAAATATAATTAAAGGATGTTATGCAACAAACGACAGCGATTAATAAATAAAAAGTATATGTACTATATTAGGAGGGGTTTTGCTAACTTGCTAAAAATTAAGCGTTTATGATAAATAATTGTGGATAAGTTGCATAGTATATCATATTGATATATAATTAGTTAAATGGAATTACGTGTTTTATCAACGAGTTATCCACACCGTGTTGATTTGACATTATGGGGTCAAATTTCTGGTGTGCTGGTTAATTTTTGGTCATAACTTAAATTACTTCTTTTTCTTGACATATAAGGGTTTGTTTCTATAATCATAAAACTATGACATTGATATTTTTGTTCATATCTACTGTGTGTATCAATGAAGTTATGTCAAATCCACTAGGAGGGAGTGGTGCAGGTGCCCCTGAAGACAGAAATGAATTTGTTGAAATTTTTAATAAAGGAGTGGATACTATTGATATTTACAACTGGAAGATAACAGATTTTGACTCAGAGGATAACATTTTTCCGTTCACATTTTTATCAGGGGATTCCAATACTAGTATTCCTCCGGGAAAATATGCTTTAATAATGGATCCTGAGTATGTGGATTCAGGAGAAAATTATATGCCATATGGGATACCTTCCTGCATTTTGCTTCGCGTTGGTAATACTACAATTGGAAATGGTCTTGAAAATAACGATTCTATTGCTCTTATTAGTCCTGATGGTGAGACTATAAGTACATATTATCATCCTTTTAACGCTGGAAATGGTATCTCAGTTGAAAGGATTTCTCCGTCTATAAGTGACATCCCTCTGAACTGGGGCTCATGCAAAGATTCTACTGGCTCTACTCCTGGATTTGTAAATTCAATATATTCTCCCCCTGATTTTTCTCTTGATACAATATATGTAAAGGACTATGAAGTTAATATATGGATAAAAAATACTACAGATACAGTCCTTAGTGGTACAATTAATGTCTATGATGATGAAAATCAAAATAGAGAATTAGAGCCAGTTGAACTGATTGATTCTTATTCTCTTTTAAATATTCCACAGGATTCGGTTGTAAAGATGGCGTTTTCTATTGAAATTGAAGGGGTATATTTGCTTGGATTTCAATTTTTACATAAAAATATTTTCATAAGGGTTAGAATTAATATGGGAATTTCAAATTTAATACTAAATGAAGTAATGTATGCACCAGAGGAGACCTCTGAGTGGATAGAATTATACAATCGTTCTATCTATGAATATTATCTTGATTCATGCTGGATAAATGAAAAGCTTTTATCAAAAAAAATTCTAATTCCTCCAGGTGAATATTTAGTATTAGCCGATGATTCATCTAAATTTTTTGCGTATTATGGGAATATACCTGCTACTCTTCTTAAAGTAGATCTTTCACTTTCAAATAGTGGAGATTCTGTGCATATTTTTGATGAAAATGGATTTCTCATTGATAGATGTATTTATAGTGCGAATGATGCAGAGAGAAATTATACTTTAGAAAAGGTAAGTCCTGATATTAGAAGTGAAAACCCTTCAAATTGGGGACAGTCAATTATGCAAGGCGGAACACCTGGTTTACGTAATTCAATTTTTGCAGAGTATAAACCAGAGGAAATAAGTCTTCTTGTAACTCCAGAACATTTTACTCCGAATGGAGATGGAATAAATGAAAGCTGTGTAATTTCTTTTGAACTTCCTTATACGAGAAATGAGGTAACCATAAGAATTTATGATAGAAGGGGGCATCTTTTAAAGGAAAAAAGAGGATTTTATGGCGGAGAAAGGGGAGAATGGGTCTGGACTGGTAGAGATAATAAGGGTGATACGGTTAATATAGGACTATATATTATTTTTCTTTCCATTCGTGATATGGATACCAATATATCATCTTTCAGGAAGATAGTGGTTTCGGTTGGGAGATAAAATAATTAGGTTTCAAGGGATCTAGGGTTCGAGGGTTTAAGTGAATTTTAAGTCTTCAGTCTACAGTCTCTAGTCTTGAGTCGAAAAAGCTTACAGCTAACAGCATCAATGCAAAATGCAAAGTAAATGAGTAAATGAGTAGATGAGTAAAACTAACCTAAGACCAAAGACCTACTTTCTCTATGTTTATCTTTGGTTTCATTAACACACAAACTGACCAACACACTAACCAATTTTATTGGATTCAAGGGGTCATTTTTAGCTTACAGCCATAGGATCTTATAGGAAATATCACACACAACCCATCGTTATCTTTTGAGAGATAACTTCCTAACATATTTAATAAAAGCCCGGGGAACCAATAAACAAGGAGGTTCAAATGACCCAAAAAGGAGGTTTTGCGAACAAGTCTTTGGCTTATCCCCGGGCTGATTATATGCCCATAAAAGTCCGGGAGACCAAAAAAGTATTTCAATAACCAATAAGGAGGTAATGGATGAAGGTTTACTATCATATTTTGGGTTTTTCCCCGGACTACTTATATCTCCTTTTATATTATTATAATAACAATAATATTAATAATATCAAGGGGTACGGTCCATAGGGCGCTAAAACTATATGTTTGCTCGTGTGTGAGGCTGTTTTTTTGAAATTTTTGGGGAAGGGAAAAAAGCTCTTTTAGGAGAAGGATTATTAAGGAATGGATGGAGTTAAATTAAAGGTAGATGAACCTTTAAAAATCTAATGGTCCATTAGTTTTATCTGAATTATGATGATGTAGGTTGGATTTTTAACAGTAGCACAAAAACTTTTTCTTCCTGCTTCTCAAATTACACATATACGTTACGGACATAAATGTGTAATTTGGAGGGGGATGTGGTTAGAAAAAAGAGGGATAAAATGTCACAAAGCCTGCCCAATGAAATGTGTAACTATTTCATAAGGGACAAAGACAGGGCTTAAATATTTCTTAAATAATCCTTTTTTAAACTTTCCATACTAATTCTAAACTCTTTTAATCTGTTTTCCTTTTCGTATTTTTTAGATGAATATATATTTCCGATGTAGAACCTTAGAAACACGAGAAGTGAAAGGCAACCACCAAGCATATCCTCTTTCTTAAATCCATCATACATAAGATAAACTGACCCAGAATTCCAGAGAAACGAGAATATGCCATCCCATAAATTACCGGATAGAATCTGTCCTGAACCTGGGATAACGTAGGACATCTTCCAGTAATTTCGCTCACTTTGAACAAAATAAACCAATTCTCTTAAGTCCTTTTCCCTTTTATTGTCGCTAGAAAGAAGTAAATCCACTTCGTCAAATTTCTTTGTAGGAAATAATGGGGTAAGGTATTGATTTTTGAATTTTCAATCATTCAATAAACAGTTTTATCTGGATCTATTTTTGTGGATGGGTTGATGAGTAGATGGGTATATGGGTTAACAAAACTATAGTTTCTTTCTCTATAGATTTTCCCTTTGCGTTCTTTGCGTTCTTTGCGAGAGATTTATTGTGGAGCAAAGCGACCGTCCCTTGACTTTATTTTATCCAATCTTATTATTCTCAAAAAGAAGGTGAAAACTTGAATAAATTAAAATTTGTGCTTCCTGTACTGCTTATTATAATAGGTGCAGGAGCAATCTTCTTTCTTATAAGGAGTAAGCCTGAAGTAAAAGATGTATTCCCGGAAGACTTCTTTACCAAAGGTGCAAATGTTGAATGGATGGGTATATACCTTAAAGGACACAAAGTAGGATACCTTGCCTCAAGGATTGATTCAACCGAAGATGGATTCAGGGTGTATTCCAATACATATATTAAGATGACACCCATGGGAGAAATAGGAAGAGAAGTTAGTTATCAGGTGGCTGCTAACACTGATAGAGATTATAATCTTAAGGACTTTCATTTCCGTTGGGTGTCAGGCGATTATATATTTAATGCTTTTGGAGAAAGAAAAGGTGATAAGTTGATTGTGGAGGTGGAGAGTGTGGGAGGGAAACGAAAAATGGAGATCCCTCTTAAATCTTCCTATATGCCCGCGACTATTGAGGGAATGGTTAAGACTGGGAAAACGGGTACATTTCAATTTTTTGACCCAACTCTTCAATCTATTTTTGATATAACTGTTAAGAATCTGGGCACTGACACATTGGATGGTGTCACAACCACCAAATATGCAGTTTATCAAACAGGTATTGAGATGTTCTTCTGGGTATCTCTAGAGGGAAAACTGTTAAGGCAAGAGTCTCCAATAGGACTTGTTATGAAAAGGGAACCTTTTGCAGATCTTTCTGATATAGGAGCATCAGGTTTTAAGTTGTATGATTCGTATGCAATAAGACCAGATAAAGGGATTCAAAATCCAAGAGAACTAGAAATGCTTAAGGTTCGTCTTGAAAATGTTGACCTTACAGGTCTTCGAATTGAAGATGATCGTCAAAAAATCGTTGGGAATGTCCTTACAATAAAGAAAATAGGACCAGGTGATTCAGAAGAGATACCAGAAGACATAGAATCCTTTCGGAAGCCTACTCCTTTTATACCCTGCGATAATAATATAGTGAAGGAGACAGCTTTGATAGTTATTGGAGATAAAAAAGGATGGGGGGCTGCAAAGAGAATTATTGCATTTGTTGATACAACATTAAAAGATAGCCCTACTTTTTCGATTCCCAATGCACTTGATGCATTAAGTTCAAGAGAAGGCGATTGTAATGAGCATTCATCACTTGCCGTTGCACTACTTCGCGCAGTAGGAATTCCAGCAAGGGTGGAAGTCGGGGTTGTTTACGTTGGGGTAGCTTTTTACTACCATGCATGGATAGGTATATTTATGGGTGGTAGATGGATAGCTTCTGATCCAACTTTTGGACAATTTATAGCGGATCCAACACATATAAAACTGGAGTATGGTGGATTTGAAGAGCAGGCAAAACTCTATAAGGTGATAAACAAATTAAGAATATCAGTTCTTGAATATGATTGAATTGCAAAATGTAACCAGGACATTTGGAAAACTTTATGCTGTTAAAAACCTGAATTTAAAAATACCAGATGGTGAGCTGTTTACTTTACTTGGACCAAATGGTGCAGGAAAGACCACGACAGTCAAAATGATAACTGGTTTAATCAAACCAAGTGTAGGAAAGATTTTTATTAATGGTATTGACGTTTCAGAATTCCCTGAAAAGGCCAAGGAGATAATTTCTTATATACCTGACCAGCCATTTTTATATCCTGAACTCACCGGTCGAGAATTCATTATTTTTGTTTCAAGATTATACAGGATGGAGCAAAAGGATATTACAATGGGAATGGAGAGCTTAATCGATGTATTTCGTATTGGGGATTGGATCGATCTTCCTGCATCTATGTATTCTCATGGAATGAGGCAAAAAGTTATATTTATTCAGGCGTTGATACATAATCCAGAAGTTATTGTTATTGACGAGCCAATGGTTGGATTAGATCCAGTTTCTGCAAGGATAGTAAAAAAAATACTTCGAGAACGTGTAAGAAATGGTGTTACAGTCTTTATGTCAACGCATTCCCTTGATGTTGCAGAAGAAATTTCTGATAGAGTAGGAGTTATAGATGAGGGAAAACTAATTGAGGTAGGCAGTATGGAAAAACTCCTTAAAACTCCATCTTCAACACTTGAAGATTTATATTTTTCAATTACAGAGGGGGAACCCAATGTCCCTTAATCTTGGTGTTTTAGTCTCTGGAAGGGGGACCAATCTTCAATCATTAATAGATAAGTCTACATCGGGAGAAATCGATGCTAAAGTGGCAGTTGTTTTATCTGATAATCCAGATGCTTATGCTTTAAAGCGAGCTCGTAAAGCAGGTATCCCTGCCATATATATTGACCCTTGCACAACAAAGCCTGTGCTTGTTGGAGAAGCTGAGGTTGAGTATATGAAGGTATTAAATGAATATAAAGTAGACCTTGTGTGTTTGGCAGGGTTTATGAGAATAATAAAAGAAAATTTTTTAAATGAGTTTAAATGGAGGTTGATGAATATTCACCCTGCTCTATTACCATCCTTTAAGGGTCTTCATGCACAAAAACAGGCTTTAGAATATGGAGTGAGGTTTTCTGGAGCTACAGTGCATTTTGTAACAGGTCATGTTGATGGAGGACCAATAATACTCCAGGCGGTAGTACCTGTGTATAAGGATGACACAGAAGAAACTCTTTCAGAACGAATACTAGCTGAGGAACATAGGATTTATGCGGAGGCTATTGAACTATTTGCAAAAGGTAAGATAGAAATAAGAGATAACCGAGTGATAACCGGAGGACTGGATGAATAATGAAATAAAAGTTGGACTTGTTGGAGCAGGTGCTGTTACCCAGGTTGAATACTTGCCTGTAATTGAGCAGAGTAAGGAACTCAAGCTTGTAGCCGTTTGTGAATCCAACAGGGAAAAGGTGGATGTGCTTTCAAGCCGGTATTATATTGGAGAAATTTATACAGATTATGAGCAGATGTTGAGGGAAGCAAATATAGATGTAGTAATTATTGCAACTCCTAACTATCTTCATACTCCAATGGCAATTTCTGCAATAGAGTATGGGAAAGATGTACTATGTGAGATGCCCCTCGGGCTTGACGCCAGTGAAGTTAATGACCTTGGGAAGGTTGTTGATGCTTCCGATAATATTTTAATGTCTGCTTTTAACGGGCGTTTTAGACCAGATGTTCAGATATTAAAAGATTTAATTTCTAAAGGTGAGTTAGGTCGAATCTCCTTTGCAAAGGCAGGCTGGCTTAAATCTTTGCATGAAGAAAGAGACGGATGGAGGAGTGATCCACTTAAGTCTGGAGGTGGTGCAATTATGACTCTGGGAATACAAATACTTGGGTATGTATCGTGGTTAGTAGGTCTAGATGTTTCAAGTGTTGTGGCTGGTTTTCATACTACTGATAGAATAGAAGATTCAGGTATAATATTTCTTCGATATAGAGATGGAAGCTATCTTATGATTGAGGTTGGATGGACTCTTCTATTTGAGAAAGACTTCACCTATTTTAATCTTTACGGGTCTGATGGAGTGGCACTGCTCAATCCATTGAAAATAAAGAAATTAGAAAATAACAGAGTGATTGATTTAACACCTTCCAATATTCCAAAGCATCCAATAAAAGAATCCTATTATAACATGTTAGAAAGATTCATAGATTATGTAGGGAGTAGATCTGTACCACAACATGGTTGGCAAGATGCATATGAAGTTGCTATAATAATTGATGCTGCATATCGTTCAGCAGAGGAAGAGAAGGAGATTTTACTTTAGTGAAAACATTTTCTCGTTTTTTACTTCCTGCACTTGGTGGATTTGTTCTTACATTATCATTTGCTCCATATAAATTATCACTTTTTGCATGGGTTGCATTTATACCTCTTTTTTATTCACTCTCTGATGAGAAATATCCATTCCTAAAAGGATTTACAATGGGAATCACATTCTTTGCAACCCTACTCTTCTGGGTTCCTTTCTCTAATGTAGGCAGTCCAATATTGCTACAGGTGGTCTCCGGTTATTTTTTACTTTTATTATACCTTTCCTGTTTTTTTGGATTAGGAGGGCTTTTATATAAGAAATTAAAAAAGTTAAATCGAATATATCTGTTTCCCTTGGTTTTTTCGGGATTAGAATTTTTTAGAAGTCTTTCATCAGTATTTGGATTCCCATGGGGGTCCCTGGGTTATTCGCAGGGGAACCTTATACATTTTGTTCAATTTGCCTCACTTGGTGGTATTCCCCTGGTAACTCTCTGGGTAGTTTTCATAAATATACTTTTGTTTATACTTATAGATAGGTATGTTATTAATAAAAAGTCAGATAAGATTTATATATATTTACTTATTGGCATTATAGTTTTTCCTTTTCTGTATTCTGAAGTTATAATACTTAGAGGATACAGGAGTCCAGGGGAAATAACGGTGACTATTTTACAGCCTAATGTTTTACCTGAAGAAAAGAGATTTGGTTATAGAAAAATGAGAGAGGAAAGAATTGAAAGGATGTTTCTTAATGCGCCAAAGTCTGATTTGTATATTTTGCCAGAGACTGCATCTCCTTATTCACTCACACAAAGCGAAGGAGCGAGCAGTTTCTTTTCTTCCCTTGCTGATGATAAAAACGCCTATATTATTGTAGGAATGCCAGATTTTGAGGTAAAGAACAGAAAGCTGTATCATTATAATGGAGCAGCATTGGTTGATTCAACAGGAGTTATAGATAGTTACAGAAAAATATTTTTAGTTCCATTTGTTGAGAGATTCCCCTTTGATGATGTAATACCTCTCTTTAGTAAGATTCAGCTTGGACAAGGGCATTTTACTCCAGGACAAATTTATACGGTTTTTGATGTTGGTTGGGGTAAATTTTCTGTATCTATTTGCTATGAAGCAATTTTTTCACAACTTATTAGAATATTTGTACTTAGAGATGTAGATTTCCTGGTGAATATAACAGAGGATGGCTGGTTTGGGAATACATCTGCTCCATATCAGCATGCACAAATGGCTATTTTTCGCTCTATTGAATTCAGAAGACCATTATTGAGGTCAGCAAATACCGGGGTATCATTGATTTCTGACCCTTTTGGGAGAATAATCAAAAGAACCACAATTTACAATGAGGCACGTATTACAGGAGAGATTCCACTGGTGAAAGGATTAACAGTCTATGCAAGGATAGGTGATTTGTTTGGATGGTTGTTTCTACTTTTTGTAGTTGGGTTAGTAATATACAGGAATAAATTAAATGCTTAAAAAACGCTCTCTCGAAAGTATCTTGCGAAGAATAAGACCAATAAAAAAGATACGTGAATATGCAGAAAGAGCAAAGAAGCAGGTCTATATTGTCGGGGGGATCTTGCGTGATATTCTTCTTGAAAGAGAAATTAGGGATATTGATATTGTAGTGAGTGGTAAAGGGGAAGATTTTGCAAGGGCACTTGGTAAATCCTTCCATCTTAAAAAAGATATGGATGAATATCGGGTCATGATGGACAATTTCACTATAGATGTAATGGGTTTAGGTACAACAGAGATACTTGATGACCTGGCGAGAAGAGATTATACAATTAATGCAATGGCATATAATCTGTTAGATAAACGATTTATTGATCCTTTTAATGGAGTAAAAGACCTTGAGAATGGTGTTATAAAAGCTATAGGTAGGAAGAATATCGTGGAAGATAAGATAAGGATTCTTCGGGGATTACGATTTAGGGCTGAGTTTGAGTTTGAGATAGAAGATAAAACTGTAAGTCTCTTAAAGGAATATGCTAATGGGTTAGAAGCATGTGCAGCAGAACGTCTACATACTGAACTCATATTAATATTCAGTCAGGAGAATTCAAGACTTGCAATAATTCCCGAAATTTTCGATATAATTTTCCCAGGATTTCTTCAAATGAAAAATGTAGAAGGAGGCAAGGTTACAGAGAATTTATTAGAGCATTCTATACTTACGCTAAATATGTTAGAATCAATTATCAAAGACCTATCCCTATTTGGAAAGTATCAGAGGAAGATAGAAGGATATCTAAAAAATAAGCGAATTGAATTAAAATTGGCGAGCTTACTTCATGATATTAAGAAACCTGATACAATGGAGGTAAAAGGTAACGAAGTTCATTTCTACGGTCATGATAAATTAGCTTCCGAATGGATTGATAAGAGATTAAAAGAACTCAAATTTTCTTATTCTGAAAGAGGCTTTATTTCTCTTTTAATCGAAAATCATATGTGGATACATCTTCTTGCAACACAGAAAGAACTAACAGAGAGAGCTAAGAGAAGAATGGTATTCAGGTTAGGAGAGGATGTTATTGGATTGTCTCTAATAACCATCGCGGATCAGATGGCATCCTGCGGAGGAGAGGATAAACATTTAATAAATGTTTGTAATGAAATTGTGAAATACTATTTTACTTCGAAGGATGAGGTTGAAAAACCACTTCTTCAGGGGAAGGACCTAATTGAACATTTTGATATGGAACCAGGACCAGCATTTGGTAGGATACTTACCAGGGTCCAGAATGCATATGAAGAGGGTGAAATCAGGACTAAGGAGGAAGCTTTTAGATTCATTAGAGAAGAGATTCTTGAGGGACTTGACAGAAATGAAGAAGGAAATAATATGGACTAAAAGGAGGTAAGGTGAAGCAAATGAAAAATATGGCTTTCTTAATATTAATATTTATCAGTTTCTATATAATAGGATGTGATAATAATCCACCTGCACAGACTACCTTCATACCTCCAAAAGATAAGATAGTAACCAGAGAAATGGCAAAAAGGTATGCGAGGGTGTCAGCTGCTCTAACAAAAGCTGTAGAAGAAGAGGCGGTTATTATTGAAGATTTTAGAGAAAAGCATAATATTTCATTAGATATGAACGAACTTAATGATAGAGAGTTTAAAGAGAAGCATCCCGAAGTAATTGCAGAGTGGAAAGGGATTCAAGAAGACTGGCAGAAAAAACAAACCGCAGTATATGAAAATTATGGAATGAGGGAAGAGGAATGGGATTGGATTGCAGGATCTCTTATTATGCCAAGAAACCGTCCTATGCAAGAATTTATTAGAAAGGAGATCGAGAGGATAGAAAAAGAAGAATACCAGTAACAGACACAAAGTAAAGATAATAAGTAAAGTAGTACAAGTTCTTTTTCTTTATACTTTTATAAAATACCCATAAAGCAAAAAGCCCTATCAGAAAAGCAGCTATAGTTCCATTTATTAATTGAATATAATTTAATTCAATAAATTTAAAATTAATTAACTCGAGAGTAAATGCTCCTAATAATGCAGGTATGGCAAGAATGAATGAAAATTCAAAGGACTCTTCTCTTTCTATCCCAAGCATGAGTGCAGTTGCCACTGTAAATCCCGAGCGGGAAATTCCTGGTATAAGTGCAACACTTTGAGCAATTCCAATTATAAAAGCAGTTTTAATATTGAGTTTACCTCCAAATTTTTCCTTCAGGGTTAATAATAACATACTCCCGGTTATAAATAACATTGAAAGCACTAAGATAGGATTAGTAAACATCAATTCTATTTTATCTTTTAACAATAATCCAACAAAAAATATTGGGAGTGTTCCAATTATTATAAGCGATATTCTTTCTTTAGTTAAATAACTTAATATTCTTTTTCTAAAGTAGGTGATTATAGCGAGTAATGTGCCAAAATGTAGTGAAACTTCCAGTATAACCCCAGGGGTTTTCAACCCCATAAGTATTTTTAAGAGCACTAAATGACCGGAGCTTGATATAGGTAAGAATTCTGTAAGACCCTGGACTATACCTAATATAATTGCTTTCATTTAATAGTAGAGAGTAATAGGGCAATTAATCCAGGTATCATAGATATTTTGAGTATCAATTGTGAACTTCTAAACCATCCAGGAGAAATTTTTGATTTTATACTAATAATTATAAAAGGTAGAATCATTCCAACACAGACGATAAGTGTAAATAATAATCCGTAATAGAATGAAGCAAAAATTAATGAAAGAGAAAGCAACGATAGAAGTGTTATAACAAGACAACGGGTTTTTTTGAGACCAAATACTATTGGAAATGTTCGAAGACCAACCCGTAGATCACCAGCTATGTCCTCGCCATCTTTAAGAATTTCACGAGGAAGATTTAAAAGAAAGGCGAATATAACCGGGAATATAATTTCTTTTATTTTACCTGAAATAGCTAAAGCTCCTATAGGAAAAGTTGTACTAAGAAGTAGAGAAACCACAATGTTTCCAATTAGGGGGCGTGGCTTTAGAAAAGGTGTGTAAATAAACAATAAAACAGAGATACCCAAGCTAATGTATAGAAGATTTAAATTTAAAATGATAAATATGCCATTTGCAATAAAGAAACAGATAATTGAATAAATTAAGGCGTGTTTACGCGTTAATCTACCAGAAGGAATAAGCCTGTTTGGTTGATTTATTTTATCTACTGCAACGTCAAAATAATCATTAAGCAGATATCCACCAATTGCTAATAAACTTATAGAAAATCCAGAAAGTAGAGAGGCTAAATTAATATTTCCAGATGAAAGATAAGCACCTAATAGAACAGCAGCCCATACGATTAGGGCATTGGCTAGTCTCACTATGAAACGATAGAACCAGGTTTTATATCCTGATCTGGAATTATGATTGATATAACCTCATTATCTATGGCGGCAAGAAGCATTCCATCAGAGTGAACCCCTTTTATCGTGACAGGTTCAAGGTTTGTTACTACGACTATTCGGAGTCCCTTTAAATCTTCTGCTTTGTACTGCTCCTTAATACCTGCTACTAGAGTGCGTTTTTCTCCAGTATCAACAATTAATTTGTAAAGTTTATCTGCTCCTTTAATCTCTTCTACTTCTTCAATTATACCGACTTTCAATTCCATCTTCCTGAAATCATCAAAACTAATATCCGACACCTTAAGCCTCCTTATTTGTTTTTGTATTTCATGATCCTCAATTTTTTTATACAAGGGTTTTATAATACCTATTGGGTGGTCTTGTGGTATTTTTGTCTCCTTAATTTCATCCCATTTCTTTCCTTCGAGATTCAACATAGAAAGAATTTTTCTTGCTCCAAAAGGTATAAATAATTCACCTATGTTGGCCAATACATAAACGATTTGCGAACATAAATGTAGCGTAGTTGCCGTCCTTACTTTATCTTTATTTCGAGTAAACCATGGTTCCATTTTATCATAATAGCGATTACCTTCTGAAGAGATTTCTATAAAGTATTTGAGCCCACGACGGAAATGGAAAGATGTCATTGATTCATCAATTCTTTCTATAAGATCATTTATTTTTTTTAATAACTTTTTATCATTATTTTTAATTACACCTGCTTTTGGTATTCTTTTACCAAAATATATTTCTATAAATTTCAATGTTCTGTTAACAAAATTTCCTAATGTGTTGATTAATTCTGCATTTACTCTTTCCTGTAATTCTATCCATTTGAAATCAGAATCCTTCCTTTCAGGGATTATAGAAGCTATATAATATCTGAGAAAATCTGGTTCAAAATCGTCTAAATATTCATGTAACCAAACGGCCCAGTTATTACTAGTTGATATTTTCTGTCCTTCCAGGTTTAAAAATTCATTGCCTGGAATATCTGTTGGAAGTACATAATTGCCATATCCCATAAGAGTAGCAGGCCATATGATACCATGAAATACGATATTGTCTTTTCCTATAAAATGGACCAACTTAGTATCTTTATTCTGCCAATATTCCTTCCATTTACCTGGCTCTCCTATTCTCTTGGCCCATTCAATTGTGGATGATATATACCCCAGTGGTGCTTCAAACCAGACATAGATGACTTTTCCATTTGCTTCCTCCAAAGGAACATCTACACCCCAAGTCATGTCTCTTGTAATGGGTCTAGGTTTAAGACCTTCATCGAGCCAACCTTTTAGGTATTTCCTCACATTTTTCTTCCATTTCTTATTTTCTAACCATTTTTCCAGTTCTTTTTGAAATCTGTCAAGCAATAAATACCAGTGTTTTGTTTCTCTCTTTTCTGGTGAAGTACCACATATTTTACAGCGTGATTCTCGAAGTTGTTCTGGTTCTAACCAGCTTCCACATGATTCGCAGGAATCTCCCCTGGCTTTTTCATATCCACAGTAGGGACATGTTCCTTCAATATAACGATCAGGCAGAAATTTATCACAATTAGGACAGTAAAGTTCTTCGCTAATTTTAGGTTCTATATATCCCTTATCGTACAATTTAAGGAAAAAGTCCTGCGCAAGTTCATGATGCAATTCCCTGGATGTGCCGGAGAAATTATCAAATTCTATCCCTAATTTCCCCAATGATTCTTTTATCATTTTATGGTAGTGAACCACAAGGGATTTAGGGGTAATATTCTGTTTTTCAGCTGTAAGTGATATTGGAACACCATTTTCATCTGTACCACATATGTGAATTACGTCACATCCTTTCATTCTGAGAAATCTTGTATATATATCTGCTGGAAGGTGAACACCTGCAAGATGACCTATATGAATAGGACCGTTTGCATATGGTAGAGCATCAGTTACAATAATTTTTTCATTCATTTTCTTTTTATGATTTTGAACCATTTTTCTCCTTTTCTTTTCAGTTCCATCAATAAGATTTCTTCCTGAATTTCATCTTCATAAGTTATAGTGATGACATTTGTAATAATATTTCTATGGAGCACTGTGCCTGTTCCCTTTTCGGTAGTAACTTTCTCTCCACGTCCCGGGTATTTATTCAATTCTTCTTTATAGAATTCATGTTCATATGCTAAACAGCAAAGTAATCTACAGCAGGGTCCAGATATTTTTGAAGGGTTTATATATATGTCCTGATCTCTGGCTGCTTCGAGTTGAATTGATTCCTTTTCTGTCAGGAAGACGTTGCAGCAGAAAGGTCTACCACATAATCCAAGCCCTCCAAGGTAACCTGAATAATCACGTACACCTATATGTCTTAACTCTATTGTTGCATCAAATTTTTCTTTTAGGTCCTTCACAAGTTCACGAAAATCTACCCTTTTATTTGCGAGGAAGTAGAACTTATATCTTTTACCATCCCATTCTTTGTCAACACCTACCAATTTCATGGGTAGATCATGGTGCTCAATTCTTTTTACACAGAGTTCAAAAGCCCTATCTTCATCTATTCTAAAACTTTTCAGTTTCTCTTTTTCACTATCATATATCGGGCGCAATATTTTTCCTTTAGGTTTAAGTTTAGCACGGGTTTTTTCACCAGTGTTTCCAATAAAATGTTCTCCATTTACTTCACATAAAACCAGTTCATTTTTCCTCGGATTAAATGAAGAATCAAGCGGATGTTGTACTCCTGAAAATTTTACATAATACAACATCAGATTTTCAAAAAGAGGTAGAATAGAATTTTTTCAGCTGTTACATTAGCATAGTAATATTCGTAAGCTTTTTTAAGATGTAAGAAGGTCTTATATGCGTTGTCTTTTTTAATTTCCCCATTTTTATACTTATATTCTAACATTTTCCATAGATATAGAAGTAAAAATTCAATACGCCACTTATTTTCTAAATCTTCACTCCAATTCTTTATTCGCTCCTTACTGGGTGTATTAAAGAATAGCTTTTCAAGTTCTTCTTCTAAATCTTTAATTTCTCTAAGCAGTAATGTTTCTTCTATTCCTCTACCAAAGTGCTTAATATTTAAATCTTTTATGATTTGTTGTTGAAGTTCTGGTAGTAGTGGATGAAATCTTATAGTAAGGGTTCTTGAGATTATAGTCTCTGAAAGAAGATGTTGGTTTGGAGTGATGAGTATAAATAGAACATTTTTAGGAGGTTCTTCCAATACTTTAAGAAAGGCATCAGCAGCGTTTATATTCATATTCTCGGCCTGTATTATAATAATCATTTTCCATGTACTTTCCATTGGAGTTAAATAAGCATAATTCTGTATTTCCCTGATAGTATCAATTGAGATAATGGATTTACTATATCTAAGTTTGTAATATTCACCAGACTTTCTCATTTTAAATATCTCATTATATTTATAATCTTCAAAGTCTGGGAATATTGTTAATGTGTCGGGGTGAACACCCCTTTCTATCTTCTTTTTGTTCCCGATAATCTCACCAGCAAAATCCAATGCAAGTGAAAATTTTCCAACACCTGGGGGACCATAGAATAAAAGGGCAGGGGGTATGGTTCTCTTCGTTATCATAGAAGATAATAGTTTTTTCACCATTTCTTGACCTTTAACATGAGTTTTCATTACAATCTATATTTTTATAAAATTCATTGGGTTAACTGATTTCCCTGATTGCCTGATCTCAAAGTGTAGCATTGGTTCCTTGGCTGAACCAGTCTGTCCTACCTTGCCTATCAAGGAGCCTTCTCCTACTACGTCTCCGTTTTCTACCGTTATTGTTGAAAGATGAGAATATAAAGTTATATATCCTCCACCATGATCTATCAAAACCATCTTTCCATAACCCAGAAAGTTGTCACTATATACTACTCTACCAGGTGCTACAGATTTTATGTCCTCCCCCCACAGAGCTCTGATATCTATACCTTTGTTTAATGTTACAGTTCCATATTTTTCGTCCTTCTTTCTACCATAATAACCTGTTATAAATCCATCTACAGGAAGTTTAAGCTGTCTTTGCTCAAAGTAGGTGCTTCCCTCGCTCTTTTCCTCTGAGGAAAGTGTTTTTATCAGTTCTTCAAGATCCTCCATTGCGTGCTTCATCTCTTTAGACATCCTGATTGCTTTCATTCGCTCTGTTTCTATTTTAGTGAGATAATCTCTTTTTTCTTCTTTATCTTTCCTTAATTCATTTTCCTGTTTTTCAACTTCTCCATATATAATTTCTAATAATGATAAATTATTCTCTATTTGTGATTTCCTCAATCTCAATCGATTTTCAAGTTCCATAACTTCGGTCAAAACCCTTCTATCTTGATCTGCAATAATAGATAAATACTTCATTCTCTTTAATGCATCACTGAATGAATAGGAGAGAAGTACCACAGCTATTGGATGCAGAGGTCCATGAATATATATATCCTTTATACGCTCTTTAAGTATGTTTCTTTTTTCATTTAAACGAAAATCAAGTTCTTCTATTAATAGTTCTACGTTTTTAATCTCCTCTGTTGTTATTTCTATTTTCCATTTTAGTTCACCTATCAATTCCCTATTAAGGGATATCTCTTTATCCAATTCCTGAATATTTTTTAGGATTCCACTCTCTTCTCCTTTTAATTTTGTAATTTTTTCTTTTTGCGCTTTCAATCTCTCCCGAAGTATTTCCAATCTTTCTTCTGGAGACAGGACAGTTGCAAAAAGGGAGAAGAATATTATCAAGTAGTTCATTTCTTATCCTAGTAAATCTTCATCCATCTGAATTTCTTTTTCTGATGTGGTTGCATCACGTAAGAAGAGAGAAACTATACGATTTTTTAACCCTATTAGAATGCCTATGATTATTATAATAAAATTTCTTCTATTCATAATATCCAAACCTTTTTAAATCATTTTTATTTTTTCTCCAGTTTTTTCTAACCTTAACCCATGTGCTTATATATACATGTTTTCCAAGTAAATTCTCAATGTCCTTTCTTGCTGAAGTTGCCACCTTTTTCAGTTTTTCTCCACCTTTTCCTATAATTATACCCTTTTGTGATTCCTTTTCAACATATATATTTATATCTATTTTTCCGTCTTTCATATCTACCACCTGAACGGTGGTAGAATATGGGATTTCTTGTTTATATTCATCGAGTATCTTTTCTCTCATTATCTCAGCGATGAAGAAACGCTCTGGTCGGTCAGAGAGATAATCTGGAGGGTAAAATGGGTGTTCACGAGGTAGATACCCGATGATTAGAGGAATAAGTTTTTCAACATTCTCTCCCGAAAGTGCTGATATAAGAAGTACTTCAGCAAAAGATGATTCTTCAATAGAAGCTTTTATTTCCTGTAACTCATCTAATTCGATGATGTCAATTTTGTTTATGAGGAGAAAAATAGGAGTTTTAAAGTAAGAGAAGATTTCAGAAGGAACTTCTGGGTGTTCTGGGGATATAAGAATTAATGTCAGGTCTGCATCTTCAGATGAACGTTTTATCTGGATTTGCATAGCCCTATCCAGGTCATTTTTTGGGTTGAAGAATCCGGGTGTATCGACAAAGACAATTTGATTATCATCTTCTGTCCATATACCAAGAATTCTGTGTCTTGTCGTTTGTGGCTTTTTAGAGACAATAGAGAGATTTTCCCGAAGTAGACGATTCAAAAGGGTTGATTTTCCGACATTTGGCTTACCTACTATAGATACATATCCCGCTTTCATACATACAAATATATCTTGAGGTAATTCAAAGTCAAGGGGATAGAAGGGATAAAGTAAAATAACTTTTACTCTTGACAAATATATTTTTTTCTTTTATTATTTCAGATGTCATTTTCGAGGAGAGTATAAATGGATAATTATGATATAAAGCAGGTTATAATGGATATCTCGGATTTTATTAGAGACCTTTACTTTGTTCATGAAAAGGAACGAATTATAGAAGAGACACTTAAGACAGTTGTTAAGATGACCCACTGTGATTCCTCTTCTTTATTTCTTTTAACAGATAATCCTAAAAGGATAGCATACGATTATAATCACGAAGAAAGCAAAATTACCACTCATAAGAGCTCTGCTGGATTAACCTCTGGTATTTCCGAGAGGGTTCTGAAGGATGGTGAGATTGTTGTAATTAAGGATATTGATGAGATTTCAAATTTAAATCCAAAGATAAGAGAGAAGAAACTAAAGTCATTCGCTGCATTTCCTATCATAATAGGTAATGAGGTAGAAGGAATCCTGTATATAAACTATATCAAATCAAGAATCCCTGAAAATTTTGATGAATATTCAATCTCCTGGATGAAACTCTTCTCTACTATTGTTGCTTCAGCTATTTTTGATGCAAGACTTTATTATAGATTGGACAAAGCACTGAAAGACCTCAAAATTTCCTTTGAGATTAGCCGTTCTTTGATGTCGGTTTCTGAACTAGACAAACTTGTAGAGAGGATATTTGAGGAAATAACTAATAGATTTGGTTATGAGCTTATTGCGATCTTTATTAGAGAAGAAAAAGATGGCTATATCACAATGAATTATACTTTAGAGGCGTTAAAAGATTTTATCGGATTAAAATTTAAAGTAGGAGGAAAAGGTATTGTTGGGAAGGTGGCAGGAACGGGAGAACCATATTATGCCCCTGATGTCTCTTCTGATGAATTTTATTCAGCAGCCCTTAAAGATGTTAAATCGGAATTCTCCATTCCTTTGAAAATTGGTAATAGAGTGATAGGAGTACTGGATATCGAGAGTTTTAGATTGAATGATTTTTCAGAAGATACTAGAAATCTATTAGTATCCATAGGGGTTCATATAGCTATTTCACTTGAGAAAGCAAGATTATATGAAAGAACCAAAAGATTATCAGGTGAAGATCCATTGACAGGTGTGTTAAACAGAAGACGGCTAGAGGAAGAAATAAATAGAGAAATAGAAAGATCAAAAAGACATAAAACCAAATTCTCCTTACTATTTATGGATCTGGATAATTTTAAAAGATTTAATGACAAATATGGGCATTTAAAAGGGGATGAATTACTGATTTCCTATTCTAATATAATAAAAAAACTTCTTAGAAAAGGAGACATATTCGGTAGATATGGAGGAGATGAATTCATAGCACTTCTTTATCAAACGGATATAAATCAATCAAAAGAAGTAGCAAAAAGGATGATGAACGCAGTAGTGAAAGAAGATGATCTTCTTGACTTGACATTCTCTATAGGCATATCAGGTTTTCCCGACAACGGGAATAATTTGAAAGAATTAATAAATGTAGCAGATCGTGCCTGTTATAAAGCAAAAGAAAAAGATGACAAAATAGTCATTGTATCAAAAGAATAGAAGATTTTAATCGGTAACTCTTCTCATTTCTTATCTATAGTTACAAATCCTTTCATATACTAAACATCTTGAGTTTTTTGAACTAGTCATTTTCTTATATCTTTCTTTGCGAACTTTGCTCTCAAAGCGAGAAATTATTTCGTGTGAGTCCGGGTGGCTACTCTTGACAGACAGGACGGTGCACGGTATTATCCAGTTATGATAATAATAAAGAGCAAAAAAGAGATTGAATGTATAAAAAAAGCATCTAATCTTCTTGCGAAGACTTTCGAATATGTCAAAGGTATGATTTCTCCAGATGTGACAACTTTAGAACTTGATCAAGAGATAGAAGAATATGTCCGACAATTGGGTGGAAAGCCTGCATTTAAAGGATATAAAGGATATCCTGCCTCTGCTTGTATATCTATCAATGAAGTTGTTATTCACGGAATTCCAGATGAAAGAAGGTTAAAATCAGGTGATATAGTTGGAATCGATGTAGGTATTGAATTTAATGGGTGTTTTAGCGATGCTGCTTATACTTTTGGAGTTGGAGATGTTGCAGATGAATCAAAAAAACTTATGAAAACTACGGAGCAAGCATTATTCAATGCAATTGAAGTAGCAAGGATCGGTAATAGAATCGGGGATATATCTCATGAGGTTCAACAAACAGCAGAAAATGCAGGATATAGTGTTGTTAGAGAGTTTGTAGGACACGGTGTTGGTCTGAAATTGCATGAGGAACCATCAATACCCAACTTTGGAAAAAATGGTGTTGGACCACGACTTAAAAAGGGAATGACATTGGCTGTAGAGCCAATGATAAATTTAGGGACTTTTCAGGTAGAGGTGTTAAATGATGGTTGGACCGTTGTTACCAAAGATAGAAAGTCATCTGCTCATTATGAACATACAATTCTAATAACTGACAATAAAGCCATGATTCTAACGAATTCATCATTATATGAAGATAAATAGCCACAGAGGCATAGAAGAAAGTTGATGAGTGAATGAGTGTAACAGTATATGAGTACAAAATAAAATCTTATAAAGATGAAATAATTAAGATGGATAGTGAATTGGAGGTTTTAATGAAGGATTTTTCTAATATTAAAGTTACCCATCAACTCATTTACCCATTCACTCATTTACTATTTACACTGTAGCAAAAAAAGGAGGTAAAATGATAGGAAAGGAGAAACAAGAGAAAAGGACTATCAATCTTAATTTTGAAAAAGCAGAGACAAAATATGTTAATCTTTCGCTCTTAAGTCATTCACAGGCAGAATTCATTATCGACTTTGCAAGAATACTTCCTGGTATGGTAAAACCTGAAGTTCAGGATAGAATAGTGATGACACCAATTCATGCAAAACTATTGCTAAATGCATTAAGTGAAAATATAAAGAAATATGAAGAAAAATTTGGGAAGATTGAGATTCCAACTGGTGTGGAAGAAGGTACGGAAACAGGTTATAAGTCATAGTGAAAAAATTAAGAGAACACCTGGAAGAGGAAGAAAAAATCCTTGCACCTTATGCTGTAAAATCAAGAGAAAGTAAAGGTAGAGTCCATGATGAAGTACCTCCCATATATCGTACACATTTTATGAGGGACAGGGATCGTGTAATTCATTCTACAGCTTTTAGAAGACTCGAATATAAAACGCAAGTTTTTGTGAATCATGAGGGAGATTATTATAGAACCAGATTAACACATGCATTAGAAGTTCAACAAATTGCTCGCACGATTGCAAAAGCTCTCGGTTTGAATGAAATATTGACTGAAGCAGTTAGTCTTGCTCATGATATTGGACATACACCTTTTGGACATGCGGGTGAATCTATGTTAAATGAGTTAATGAAGGATTCTGGAGGGTTTGAACACAATGTTCAGGGACTTCGAGTTGTTGATATGCTTGAGCATAAATATCCTAATTTTAGAGGGTTAAATCTCTGTTATGAAACTAGAGAAAGTATAATAAAGCACGAGTCTGAGTATGATTCTGCATTATGTGTTTTTGAGGAGTTTGAAGTAAATAATTCACCCTCTCTGGAAGCACAGGTAGTTAATATTACAGATGAGATAGCATATAATGCGCATGATTTGGATGATGGGTTGAAATCAAAATATCTTAATCTAGAGCAACTAAACGAAGTTAGTCTGTGGAAATCTATATTTGATAAAATAGATAGAGATTTGAGTAATCAGTACAGGATTTATGTTGCAATCAGAGAATTTATCAAATTTGAGGTCAATAATGTAATTGAAAATTCAGAAAGATTAATTAAGGGGAAAGGCATTAAGAACCTTCAGGGTGTTTATTCAGCAAATCCTTTGATAGAATTCTCTTCTGATTTGGAATCGCTAAATAGAGAAATGAAAGATTTTTTAAAAGAAAATCTATATAGGCATTATAAGGTGATTAAGATGCAGGAGAAATCCAAAAGAATTGTTGAATCGCTTTTCACAGTTTATCTAAAAAATATTAATCAATTGCCACCTCAATTTCTTGAAATGATTGATGAAATTGGGAAAGAGAGGGTAATTGTCGATTATATAGCTGGGATGACAGACCGTTTTGCCCAGGATGAATACGAAAGATTATTCTTTCCGTTCACCAAGATGTAGACTTCCAGTTCTACATAAGTATCTCCTTAAGCAGGGAATAACACCATTTGTAGCAGGTTCTCTCCTGTTTACATTTATACTTTTAATGGACAGAATCTTTCAGTTATTTGATCTATTAATAGGGAAAGAGATCGGTCTTAATAAGGTTTTTATGATATTTTTATACAGTTTTCCATTTATTATTGCGCTTACTGTACCCATGGGAGTTTTGGTGGCAACAATTGCATCCTACGGAAGAATGAGTGGAGATTCTGAAATCCTTGCTTTACGTGCTTTAGGAATTACTCCACAACGTCTTATGACCCCATTCCTTTTGATGTCTATTTTAATAACACTAGGGATGAGTTTATTCAATATTTACGTATTACCAGAAGCAAACTATCAATTAAAAAAACGATTAGTCGAGGTTTCCAGAACAAGACCCACTTTAAGGCTATATGAGGGTAGATTTAATGAGATAAGTCGTGGATATACTCTATGGGCTGACTCAATTGACCATGCAAAATCCAAACTTACAGGTGTAAAGATCTATGAGGAATTACCAAACAAGGCTCCCAGGGTGATTTATTCAAATCTTGGGGAAATGTATGTAGTGGGCGATAGTCTAACGCTACTTTTACATGATGGAGAGTTCCATAGATTTGATCCCTCTCAACCATCAAATTACAGGATATTGAAATTTTCTGACCATGTTATGACGATCCCCCTTGGAAGAAAAAGAAGTGCTAGCGTAATGAGAAGTGCAAGAGAGATGAACCTCAAGCAGTTACTTTATCATTCACGGAATGCTCGCAGTAAACGTGATAAATGGCGATATCTATTGGAAGCTCATAAAAAGTTTTCTATTCCTTTTGCTTCAATTGTATTTGTTATTCTTGGTGTTCCTCTTGGAATGTGGGTTAGGCAGGGTGGTCTTGGAAACGGTATAACTCTTAGTTTCTTGATGTTTATGATATATTATATAATGCTAGTTGGTGGTGAGGAAATATGTGAAAGAGGTAATCTATATCCTTCTCTTTCGATGTGGATACCTAATATAGTCTTAGGTCTTTTCGGTATATTCCTGTTCTATAAGGTAATATATGGGAAATAGAATCTTAGAGAGATACATTCTTAAACGGTTTATAAGGGCTTTCCTGTTAACCCTAATAGCTTTTCTTTTTATCTATATCATAACGAATTTATTTGAACATATAGGCTATTTTATAGATAGAAAAGCTAACACGCTTGAAATAATAGGATATTATCTACTGTTTTCTCCGGAGATTGTTGTCCGACTTATGCCCCTCAGTATTTTACTCGGTGTATATTTTTCCCTTGGCATATTAACGAGGCATAATGAGGTGCTTGCAATAAGAGGACTTGGTATTTCTCCTTTGGAGATTCTTAAACCGATATTTATATACGGGTTTTTAATATCTATAGTTGTTCTTGCTTTCAACCTCTCTTTTGTACCCAGGACCGGGCATCTTCTAAAAGAGTTTAAAAGAACAAGGATTGACAAAGTAAAGGGTACTCGAAAGGCTTATGGACGAAACATTAATTACATTACCAAAGAGGGATGGATAATAAAAATAAACACACTAAGAGGAGAAAAGATTAGTGATGTAAACCTTTTTAAGTATCAGAAAGGAAGAATGGTTTTTAGGATATATGCAAAGAGGGGTGAGTGGAAGGATATTTTTTGGCTATTGGAAGATGTTCATAAAAGAACTTTCAACGAGGGAGGTAGTTTAACATATGAATTTAAAGAAAGTGAAAAAAGTGATGTTATTAAAGTTACACCAGCTGAATTGGCGAAAAGTACTCTTGACCCACTAAATCTGTCTTTTACGGAGCTCCTACGTTATGCAGAGAGACTTGAGCTTAGTGGACAACTGAATCAGAGAGAGAGGGTTGAACTTTACGGAAGAATATCTTATCCTCTTATGGGTTTTATAATCCTATTTTTTGGTTGTCCTCTTGCACTAGAAATGAAAAGAAGGGGTTTGATATTCGGTTTTGGCCTTGGAATCTTAGCAAGTTTTACTTTCTGGGGAATAATTCAATTATTTAAAGAATTAGGAATAAAGGGTGCATTGCCCCCTTATCTTTCGGTTATAATTCCAGATTTACTTTTCCTTTCTTTGGGTTTCTACTTATTATTAAAGAGTAAACCTCTATAACTAGTTTTTATTCTATTTCTAAACACTTATCCCATTCATCAGCATATTTACTGGAGAGTTGTTTATTGTCTATTTTTAAGTAAGCAATTGCCATAAGATGATATGCTTCACAATTATTGGGATTTTTCTGTATTGCTTCTTCCAGGATATTTATGGCTTCGTTATATTTTTCATCTGTTATATAAATCTGACCAATAAGGTCATAAGATTTTGCTGGAAATTCAGTGTCTATTCCTTTCATACCTATAACTTTAAGTGCTGTCTCTATTGCAGATTGATGCTCTTTACCCTTAAAATATGAAATTGCAAGATTATATAGAATACCTGGATTATCTTTTAGCATATTTGCTGATTTTTTAAGTACAGCAGTCGCTTTATCAAATTCCTCTAAATCAAGATAAGCCTGCCCTAATACTGTGTATACTTCTGTCACTGTGGTATCAATCTCAAGAGATTTCTCAAGATAAGGTATAGCATTTTCTGGTTGCATCTTGATTACATAATACCTTCCAAGAGTGATGTAAGGATCAATATTGGTTTCATCAGCATCAATTGCCTTCTTGTAATAAACAAGGGCTTCATCGAATTTATCCATCATGGTTAGTATGTTTGCGTGAAGGTTGTAAGAATACGATTTATTTCTTGGTGTTTCTACATCTTCTGATATTTTAACAATTTCAAGAGCTCTTTTGGGATCCTCGTCTCTATATATTACTGCTCCATTATAAAACACACTCCATGCGTATTCTTCAATGTAAAGGAAGTTTTCATACCACTTTATACTTATCTCTGCTTCTTTTTTGTTGGCATGTAGTGCTTTATCAAGTGCATCCGCAGCATTTTTATATTCTTTCTTCTTAAAATACGCAGCCGAAAGACTTACATATGGCTCTGCTTTATTTGGATACTTTAAAGTAGCTAATTTGAACTGTTCAATTGCTTTGTCGTATTCTCTGTTTCTGATATGGATATTTCCACCTGTAATCTCTTGGGCTTTACAACCTGATAGTAGCAGTACAATTAGTACAGCGACTATTAACAAATTCCTCATTATACCTCCTCGTTAAGAGATTTTATTTATAAATTATATACGATTATAAATTAATATGTCAAGTCGAAACATCCAATCTCATAGTAACCAAATAACGTAGTTAATAGACCAAAATTTATAATTATTTTGATTTTTCCTCTTGATTTATATGATTTTATAATTAAATATTTAAGTATAAAATGAACAATATGCGTATAGGAATAGTAGGTGCAGGAAACTGGGGTACATCTATTGCTATATATCTTGAAAAGGAAGGTCGAACTCCAGTTCTTTATGAATATTTTCCTGAGAGGGTGGAACGTTTACGTAATGAAAGGGAAAATAAAGAATTTCTTCCAGGATATAATATATCAGAGAATATACTCATTACAAATGAACCAGAAGAAATTGTAGAAGATTCTGATGTAATATTTTTTATCCAACCCAGTCATACCTTAAAAAATGTTGTCTCACTTTTTAGCGAATATATAAAAGATGAAATCATTGTGAGTTTTGCTAAAGGTATTGATCCTGAGACTTTACAGTGTATGTCTGATATACTGGAAGAAGAACTTTCTTTTCAGAAGGATAAGATAGTTGTAGTTTCTGGGCCATCAATAGCTAGAGAAGTAGTCCGCGGTGTGCCTACTACTTTGGTTGCTGCATCAAAGGATATTAAAAGAGCTGAAATTGTACAGAATCTACTTTCTGGGAGTAGAATGAGAATTTATACATCTCTTGATATAGTTGGTGTGGAGTTAGGTGGTGCTTTAAAGAATGTTTATGCTATTGCTTCAGGTATATGTGACGGTATGAACCTTGGTATGAATACTAAAGCAGCACTCTTAACAAGGTCTATGGCGGAACTTTCAAGACTTGGGATTATGATGGGTGGTGAGAAGCAAACATTTGCAGGACTTTCAGGTTTTGGGGATCTTATAGTGACTTCTTTCAGTCCACATTCAAGGAACAGAACGGTTGGAGAAAGATTAGGCAAAGGAGAGAGTTTAAAGAATATTCTTGATGATATGATAGAGGTAGCCGAAGGTGTTCGTACAACAAAATCTACCGTTAGACTTTCAGTTGAATATAATATAGAGATGCCTGTAGCAAGAGAGGTATTTAACGTCCTGTTTGAAGGTAAAAGCCCAAGAGATTCAATTTTAGATTTAATGCAAAGGGGACTAAAAATGGAGAAAAGGTGACAAAGTGAGAAAAATATATTATACAATCGGAGAAGTGTCAGAACTTCTTGGAGAAAAGCAATCGACTCTCAGATACTGGGAGAAGGAATTTAAATTGTTAACTCCCAGGAGAAGCTCGGGAGGTCGACGACTTTATACAGAACAAGATATTAATTTACTTAAAAAAATCCAGTATTTCCTTCATGAGGCAAAATACTCTATTGAGGGAGCGAGAAGGTGCTTTAATAAAAAATCCACTGAGTCAAATATATTAGAAAGACTGGAGAATATAAAAAGAATATTAGAGGAATGATGCTTAAGGTAAAAAATGCCCTTATATCTGTGTATGATAAAGAGGGAATAGTTGGATTTGCAAAGGAGTTATGCAATTTTGGCGTGAAAATAATTGCAACATCAGGTACTGCTTCCACACTTTCAAAAAATGATATTAAAGTTGTGACCATCGAAGATGTTTTTAAAGTTTCAGAATTACTCGATGGAAGGGTGAAGACCTTACAACAAAACATTTTTGCGTCAATACTTGCAGATAGAAGTAAAGAGAAACATATTTCCCAGTTAGAAGAATTAAATCTAGTACCTATTGAACTAGTTGTAGTAAACCTCTATCCCTTTGAACGTGGTCTTGCTGAAGGTAGGGAAGAAGAGGATATGATAGAGTTAATAGATATAGGGGGTGTTTCTCTCCTAAGGGCTGCAGCTAAGAATTATAAGTATTGTATACCCCTTTATTCCCCTTCTCAATATGATGAGTTCCTCCAGGAGTTGAGTTCTAATGATGGAGAAGTTTCTCTTCAATATCGTAGGAGACAGTCTATGAAAATATTTGAGAATATTTTCAGGTATGATGAAATTATTTCAAAATATTTTTCTCTTGAATTTAGGGAAGTCAAAGAAGAAATGTTTCCTGAAATCTTAACGCTGGAGTTAAAGAAAGTAATGGATCTTAGATATGGGGAGAATCCTCATCAGAAGAGCGCACTATACAGAGACACAACAGATGTAAAAAATCTCATTGGTTCAGATATATTATCCGGGAAACCAATGTCCTACAACAATTGGATGGATGCTGATACTGCTGTCTCAGTTTTATGCGAGTTTGATATGGCAGCTTGCACAATATTAAAGCATGCAGCCCCTTGTGGTGTTGGAACTGGAGAGAATATGTATGATGCTTTTAACAGAGCCTATATTACTGACCCGATTTCTTCTTTTGGTGGAATAGTTGCAGCAAATAGAGAAATTGATTTAAATACTGCAAGGGATATTATTACTTCTTTCTTTGAAGTGATTATTGCACCATCTTATGAGGAGGAAGCATTAAAAATTCTAAAGACTAAGAAAAATATACGTATAATAAGAGTAGACCCGAACATTTTTTCAATATCTTCATCATTACGATGCTATCCGCTTAAAGGAGGGCTGTTACTCCAAGAGAGTGATAGTGCATTAGTAAGTGTTGATGACTGGGAAATCGTTAGTGATGTTAAACCAACTGAAAAAGAGATTAAGGCATTAGACTTTGCCTGGAAAGTAGTGAAATGGGTGAAATCAAACGGGATTGTTATTGCTATTGAGAACAGAACAATTGGTATAGGAACAGGCCAACCTTCAAGGGTGGACTCTGTGGAACTGGCTATAAAGAAAGCAGGTAGCCAGGGTCACCATACAGGGGGAACTGCTCTTGCGTCAGACGGATTCTTTCCATTTAGAGACTCAGTAGATACAGCTGCAGAAGCTGGTGTTACAGCAATTGTAGAACCAGGGGGTTCAATAAGGGATCAGGAAGTGATTGATGCAGCCAATGAGCACGGGATAGCTCTTCTTTTCACTAAAATGAGACATTTCAGACACTGATAAACTAAAGGGTTCAAGGGTTCAAGGTGTCAAGGGTTCGAGTGAAAATTTCAAAATGCTAAATCTATAATCTATATAGCTAAATCCTGAATCCCAAATCCTAACTATTTTCTTCTAATACTCCTATAAAGGGGAGGTTACGGAAGCGTTCCTCAAAGTCTAAGCCATATCCAATTACGAATTTATCTGGAATTTTAAAACCAACATAGGCCGGTGTTATATTAACTTCTCTCTCCTTCTCTTTTTGGAGAAGTACACATATTGATATATCTTTAGCTCCTTTTCTATTAACATTATCTATGAGCAAATCAAGGGTATTTCCTGTATCGAGTATATCATCTACTAGGATAACATGTCTGTCTTTTATATCTGTTTCTATCTCTCGCTCAAGAATTAACATTCTGGGTTTTCGTTTTCCATGGTAAAAAGAAATAACTACAAAATCAAGCTCCATGGTAAGATTTATATTTCTGAGTAAGTCGGGTAAGAAGAATAAAACCCCTTTTAAAACCCCAATGAACACTGGAACTGTTCCACGATAGTCAGTGGTTATCTCTGCACCTAATTCTTTGAGCCTTTTCTTAATTTGTTCTTCAGTTATCAGCTTTTTCATTTGCAAGTGCGTATAGGAGAGCAGCCCCCATGGGTAAGGCATCCTCATCTATTATGAAATGGGGAGTATGGAGTTTTGAATATATTCCTTTTTTCTTATTCGCTCCTCCAATAAAAGCAAAGGATCCTGGGATTTTTTCTAGATAGTATGCAAAATCTTCACCGCCCATTACAGGGTCATCCATTATTTCTACGTTTTTAAATATCCCTTGGGCAATACAGGTTAACTTTTTTGTTTTTTTCTCATCATTTTTTAGGATGGGATATCCGCGTTTATATAAGAGTTCATATTCAATACCATATGAAAGACTGATACCCTTTAAAATATCATCAATCCACTGGGGGATATTCTGCCAGGATTCTTTATCAATGGTTCTAACCGTCCCTTTCAGTCTTACATTAATTGGAATTATGTTGTAAGTACTTCCTCCATGGATTGAGCAGATGGAAATCACAACGGGTTTTGTGGGCTCAGACTTCCTTGATACCAATCCTTGAATTTCATTTATGAATAAAGATGTTGCATATATCACGTCGTTCGTCTTATGAGGTTCTGCAGCATGACCTCCAGTTCCTGTGATTTTTATATCCATTTCATCTGGTGCTGCCATCATTACTCCAGATCTTATTGATAAACTACCAATTTCAATTTCCGGATCTATATGGATGCCAAATATTTCAGAAACCCCTTCAAGCACACCTTCTTCAATCATACCCTTTGCTCCTCCGGGCGTTCTTTCTTCCGATGGTTGAAATAGTAATCGTACAGGTCGCTCTACTGGATTCAGAGTAAGTAGCTTTGCGCAACCGAGTAGCATTGCTATATGCGTATCGTGTCCGCAGGCATGCATAACTCCATTATTAATGGACTTAAATGGGAGTTCGTTTTCTTCATTAATAGGTAGTGCATCCATATCTGCTCGAAGCCCAATTTTATTATTACCCTTTCCGATATCAACAATTATTCCGGTTTTATTTATTTTAATCGGTTTTAATCCGAGGGATTTAAGTTCATCTGAGATAAAATTATGGGTCCATTTTTCTTCAAATGCTAATTCGGGATGTTTATGCAGTTCTCTTCGGATTCTGATTATATAGTTTTTTATTGAAAGAGCTTTTCTAAGGATTTTATTCATTAAAATATATTATAATTGCTACTTCTTATATTGCAAGGGGTTAATAAAATATATACGCTTGACTTTTATTATGTCGAGATAATAATTAGGTGTGATTTAACAAATATTCGAAAACAGATATTATTATTTAGATGTATTAAGAAAAGATGAACGAAGGAGAAAATAATGGATAAGATGATTGCCTATTGTGGAATAATTTGTACAGAATGCCCTGCATTTCTGGCAACCCAGAAAGATGATGATGAAGAAAGAAAGAAGGTGGCAGAAATGTGGTCAAAGGAATTTAATTCCGATATAAGGTTAGAGGATATCAACTGTGGCGGATGTTTAGAAGATGAGGGACTACTTTTCAATTATTGCAGGGAATGTCCAATAAGGAAGTGCGGTAAGGAAAAGGGGGTTCTGAATTGTGCTTATTGTGATGATTATGCTTGCGAGGAGTTAAATAAATTTCTTGAAGGTGTGCCAGATGCAAAGCGCACCCTCGAAGAAATCAGGAAAAGTCTTTAGTTACTTTTTCACGCAAAGTACGCAAAGATAACTAATTTTAAAACAAAGATAAGGAAAATAATAAGAATTATAAAGAAAGAGTTTTGAATACGTATAGCAATATTACTATTTAGATTTTTATTTTTAATTGGGATGGAAGTATAGATATGAAAAAAGAGATGGATATTCTTAAAATGAATAAATCGGAAAGGTTTTGCTCACCTTAATGCGAATCGAGTAACTTTAATCGTTGTCGGTATTGTATAGATCAGCATGATAGTTGAACAGCTAATAAGAGGTAATAGGCCCTGGTTTTTAATATCCATTGTCCCAATATTTGCACTAATCCGATTCTTTGCTTACATATATTACAGGAAAATGGTGAAAAGATAAATGATTTTGATTATTATTTTATTTTTGTGATATAATTTATTAGCTCTGAATGAATTAAATAAGTTTTTTCAACAGACTGGGCAAATTAGATCAAAGGGACAATATTTGCAGTAATTATCATCAGAATTATCAGGAGTAAATGGTTTATTGGGATTCGTTATCTCTTTTAGAATATACCTTAATCCATTTATAAAGATTTCCATATTGGTGTTATCAATAATATTCTTTTCAAAAGGGTTTCTTAGGTTGAAAAATTGGGCTCTTATGCTATTCGTATCTATACCCGTCCCTTTTGAATATAGGTATATATAAATAGGGAGCTGTAAGCTTTTCATTCTGTCTCTAATTAATTCTCTACTTTCAGCAAATTCAGGTGATTGCTCATCAATTGGTTTCTTTATGAGTCCTGTTTTATAGTCGATTATATAATACTTTCCTTCTATTTCTTCGACCTTATCTATCCATCCCTTGATTTTAAATTTTTGTTCATCAACTTCTATTACCGTTGTTATCTTTTCTTCAAGACCCCTTATATAAATATCATTTTCTTTTATTCTTTCTATTTCATACCGGATGAATCTTTCAAGAGTCTTTTTTATAATCTCCCTTGTGATTATACTTCCTCCGTTTTCTTTAAATTTATCTTTAAGCGTTTTTGTTAAGGTTTCCATAAAATTTTTTTTATTTATTTCAATCTTACAATTAAGGAATTGACTGTAATAATCCTTTAAAAATTCGTGAACGAAGATTCCTATTGTGCTTCGTTCAATATCTTCTTCAATTTCTTCCCATTCTTTTAAATGGAGGGCATACCGGTAGTAGAACTTAAGGGGACATTGAATATATGTATCAATGGCAGTTGAATGATACTCCAACTTCTCTTTTAGATAGGTAATAATTTTTTCATTTTTAGGGAATTCCCTGTAATCTTTGACAGTTTCCACTTTGAATACTGACTTTAACGGTTTTATCTTTTCTCCCTTCTTCTCTTTATCCCAGAGTATCCTTTCAACAAACCTTGATCTGATGTTTTCGTCAGTTGATTCCAACTTACCCTGTTTATATAGAAGATGGACATCCTTAGCTCCTTGTATAAGCCTATAGAAGTTATGGGCATAAATAGATTCTTTTTCAGTATATCCTGGAATCCCTATGTCATTTCTAAAATGCTGTGGTAGAAGTGGGTCGTATTTTTCAACGCCTGGAATTATACCCTCATTCACATCAAGAATTATAACTCTATCAAAGTTAAGATTTCTACTTTCTAAAAGGCCCATAATCTGGATTCCTTTCAATGGTTCTCCACTGAAAGGAATTGTTGTATTATTCAAGTAATTCTGTAAAAACTTCAAAAGTTGAACTGGACTATTGAAATCCTCACTTATTGAAAATAGTGAGAACTGAATTTCTTCGAGTCTCCTGAATAATGTCCAAAGGAATTGGTTTGAGAGGGGATATTTTTCCACTTGCGAATTTTTATATAAAAACTCAAGGCATTCTTTTAATATCTTGGCTCCTTTATATGGTATTATTACATCTTCAAATTTCCGTATAAATAGTTCATGAAGTTTCTTAAGCCTGTCTATAATTTCTTGTAAGTTTTTTTTATTCCCAAAGATTCTTATTAACCCACTATTTTTTCTTAATAGCTCTTCAAATTCAAACAGACTGAAGAAAGTCTTTAGTTCCTCTCTATTCTTTTGGATGATTAAATTCTCCAATGTGTTCACCAGATCACTAAACTCATAATCGCCATTGATAATATTCAGGGTTTTAATATAGGGATGTCTGATAAAATTAAGATAATCTGGTGCATAATATTGATATTCTCCATTCTTTTTATCTTTTGTGAATTGCAGAGAAAAAATATATTTTATAATGTTTGATAATGAAGTTCTTCTGAATGGATATCCCATTGTTATATTAAAATCATTGTTGTAAGCAGAAACAATTAAGTTTAAAAGAGGTATTAAAGGAGAGGGTTCTGGGAGAATGATGGCAAAATCATCAATATTTCCAGGGTTATTAAAAATACTTTCAACATTTAAAACCTCAGAGTGAGTGTCAAAGCTCTGATAAAATTTTATGGTGGGTTCTCCTTTCCTATCTTGTGATAATTTCTCAAACTCAACACCCCATTTTCTTTTCCATTTCTGGTGGAAATAGTATGGAGATGTTTTGGGAATCTCCTTAAAAACTTCATCTATCTCATCAGTCTGAATAACTATATCTGCTTTATTATTTTTAAAGAGATATTTCATTATCTTTTCTTCTGAGGTATTCAATGCATAAAACCCTGAAAATATTATTTTTTCAAAAGGTATTAGAGGCTCTATCTCATCGATATGCTCACTGACATACCTGTATATTTCACCTCTGTATGTGAGGTTGTTCTTCCTCAATAAGGTATGAAATTTTTCCTTAATAGTTCTAAATTTCCTCAAGAAATTCCTCGCCCATTCTATTATATTATCGTCATAAAGAGCTAGTTTTTCTATACTGGTTTCATGACCCCATTCTATCTCTATTTCTTCCATTGCTTTTAGTATTTTAATGCCCCATTCGACAAAAATATCTATTGATTCTGTTATCTTCTCGAAACCTTTGTATGCTTCATCTTTATTTGTTCTTATTGCTTTATATAAGAGATAGATTAAGTCAATTTCGCACTCAGGAATCTGTTCAGAACGCTTAAGTCCAAACAGAAACTCCATGAATTCATCGATTGAAAACCCTTGAGGTGGGATGAAAGGCAATTCTAACTTTTCATTTAGTGATTTCATAAGGAAAATGGAAGGTCGTTTCCCCGGGAATACTATGCATATTTTAAAGAGATCACGTTCCTCTCTTAAGCTGAGGACATAATCAGTTAAGGAATCTATAAAATTACTTTTAAAAGGCACAACCTGTATCTTATTCAATCTTGACCACCTCTCTTGTGCTCAACTGTATTATATATGATTCTATGTTTCTCCCGGGAAAGTAATCCATAAGAATGCCTTTATAGGTTTCGATTTGTTTCTTATAGCTCGATACTGGCTCATCCCCTGTTTTGTAATCAATTAAAGTTATCATATCCTTTTTGAAAACAACCCTGTCAAATCGGTGGAGATTTCCATTTCTGTCGACCATTTCCTTCTCTTTCCACACATTAAGCCCCGGTGTAAACCACTCTTTAATATCCTCAAGTTCAAATAATTTTCTGATTATGCTATTTGTCTTTTCCTTAAAGATTTTTCTTTCCATAGGTAATACTATTTCATTTAGAGAACGATCTATAATATTTTCAATATCTGCCATATCATCAATATCCCTGATGTAGTAAAGTACTCTGTGAGCTATATCTCCCAGTTTTAATGCTTCTTTTCTCTTTTTATTTATAATAGAATCGATATCATTTCTTTTTAGAATCAGTCTACTTTCAATCTCACTAATACTTTCTTTCCCTGCTGTTTTTATTTGAAGGAATTCAATGTCCTCTTTAATGCCTGTGCCCTTTTCTGGTATTCCATAACTTTTTTCTTCCTCTTCAATAAAATCTTTTAGAATTAATTGCCATCCTTTACTGTAGTTACTACTGATTTCATCAGGAATGAATATATGAAGTTCTTTCTCTGCCCTTGTCATGGCAACGTAAAGATTGTTTACTTCTTCAAAGGAGTTATCTCTTTCTCTTTTTTCTATAGCATTTTCTATTCTTTTTGACAATTCAGGATCATTCTCGGGAAGTAATTCCTTCTTATCCAATTTTCCAATTCTTTTTATACCTTCATACTCTACGACAAACTCGTTCCTTCTCTTAGCTTTTTCCCATGTACTAAAATAGAGAAAAGGTAAAATAACAACAGGAAATTCAAGCCCTTTTGCACAATGAATTGTCATTACTCTAACAGCTTCAGCGCTCTCCGGGAGAAGAATTGAGGGAGGATTTACTGAAGACTCAATACGTTCCCATTCATTCATCATTAGTTCAATTGAGGTGATTGATTTTTTTTCAAGATTATGAACGAATTCTAAAAAACCTTCAAGGAAGGGATTTGATTGGGGAAAATTTTCAGGAATCTTGAAGGTTTTAATAACTTCGTTAATGAGGTCGTATAAAGGAAGGAACCCAACGTTTCTAAAAAACTTCTGAATATAATGTTCCCATATTATGTTGTATTCTTCTCTAAAGAGCACATATAAATAATTGTGAGGTTGAAATTTTTTATCAAAAGATTTTCCTTCAACCCAACGCTGCATCTCTTTAAAAGACTTTTTTGTTTCTTTTGTGAAAAACGGAGATGTAACGAAGCCAAAAAACGCCAAATCATCAATTGGATGCTGCAGGAATTTTAGAAAGGAAATAAGCCCCTTTATGTTTGTATTACTGGACAAATAAAGACTTTCATTTGAGATTACAGAGATATTTTCGGTTGTTAAACAATCGACAACAGACTTTCCCTGTTTGTTTGTCCGAACAAGTATGGATATCTCATTATTAGCAAATCGTTTCTTTATCTTATGAATCGTATTTATTAATTCAGTTTTTATAGCTTTCTCTAAATCTTCTTTATTTTTGGAATCGGTTTTTATCTTTTTCAAAGATATATAACCTTTGAAATTATTAATCTGGGGATAGTGTTCCTGTTTAACATTCTTTTCAATATAATAATTTGCTTTTTCTCCCATTTTTTCTTTCATGACATCAGGAAGATTCGAAAATACCTCATTATTAAATCTCACTATTTCAGAACCACTCCTATAGTTTATATCTACGACTTCATTTATTTTATCTCTCGCATCGACACATGAGAAACTGCTGAATGCTTCGTCAAATAGTTCGACATCTCCACCTCTCCATTGATATATTGCCTGTTTTGGATCTCCTACAAAGAAAAAACTACCACCTTCTGAGAGGCTATTTTCTATAAGAGGTTCTAGATTTTTCCACTGACTCCTACTTGTATCCTGGAATTCATCTATAAGGAAATGGTCATATCTTTCGCCTATTCTGTAATAAATAAAAGGTATATCAAATTCATAAAACAGGCTCTTCAATTCTGAATTTATATCTTCAATGAATCTTATTCTTTCCTCTCTTTTTATTTCTTCCAGTATTTCCTTATAATCATGGTATATATGAATATGATAATTATGGTTCCTGAATATCTTATGAACATAGTATTTGAAAACGATATTCTTTAACTTATTAAATAAATTACAAAACGAATCTTTGTTTAGTGTTGCATTCTTTTTTAAAATACTATCACAATCCCTTTTAATATAAGCACTATTCAGGATTTCGTTTATATTTGTCGTTCCTTTTTTGAGTTTTTTAAAGAAGTTTTTATGTATATCCTGTTTTACTCCTTGTAATTTAAGTATTTCTGTTATAGTATCTTTGGCTCTTCTACGCAATTTTATCATTATCATGTCTGTTTCACTAGCTTCGTGGCTGGGAAGTGGAAAGACTTGATTCAACTTATTCTCATATTCTTCAATCTCTTGCATCCCGTTCATTATTATATCTTTAAATCCCCAGTATGTTTTCCCTTTGTGTTCTATCATAGAGATTAGAAATTCCGTTATTAATTTCTGCAGTTTTTTATTATCTTTTACATCCTCAATTAATTTTGAAATAGCATACTCTTTATAATACCGAGTTTCAAATATAAGTTCTGTTTGTGGTGATAGTCCAAGTTCTATAGAAAATACTTTTACCAACTTATTAATAAAACTATCAATTGTTTTAACTGAGAAATCACTGAAATTGTAAAGAATCCATTCAACCAGTTTCTTAGAATGTTTATTTTCCGCGACCAACGCATCTTCTTTTAAAAGGGTAAGTATTCTCTCCTTCATCTCTGTTGCTGCTTTATTGGTGAAAGTAATTGCAAGGGTTCTTTTAAGATTTTCCTTATTTTGTTTTAATAATTTAATGTATCTCTCTGAAAGTTGGTGTGTTTTTCCTCCACCTGCAGAGGCAAGAATTTTTTTGAATCTATCTTTCATTTAATTAAAGAATAAATTAGCAATGTTTAAAGTCAATAGGAAAGGTCGCTTCGCTCTATTGCAAAATGAATAATGAAAAATGTTCACCCCATTAAATAATTTCGTATTTAACGGGGCAAGAAGTGCAAAATACACCATACACACTGATTTTAAATTATTATAGGTTGTACCAATGAGACTGGGAAAATAAATATACAATAAATCGATTCTCCAAAAAGAATCGATTCAGACTCCGATTTCCATTATTACTGCATCAATATTCTTGCTATAATAATTAGGTCTTATTCCAGCTACTCTGAACCCGAATGACTTATACATTTCAAATGCTGCCTTATTTGTTATTCGATGTTCAAGAAAACAGGATTTAATTGATTCAGATTTCTCTAAATCTTTTAATAAAGAATTTAACATTTTTGAGCCATATCCTTTTCTCCAGTATTCCCTTGAAACAGCTATATTCATTAAGTGAAATTTTTCTTCTTCAGGACGTCCAATCATATATGCAACAATATTGTCATTAAGGGTTCCAATGATTGAGAGAGAATCTTTCATCATAATAGAAATGTAGAAAGCGTCTGCATCCCAGGGTTCGGGGAATAAATCTTTTTCAATTTTGAGGACTTCATCTATATCGTCTATTTCCATTGGTCGTAGAATTATATCCGCCTTCTCTCTTTTTCTATAAGCCTCTGAAGGAGTAAGGTAGAATGGAACAACAGGATTAAGCGTATGAGATGCATTTTTTTTGAAGAGTTTTATTAAAAATGGAGCAATTGGATTAGAATGGTGGACGCTGCATCCATTAGATTCAAGAATCTCTCTATTTATTTCAGCTCCATTCCCAAAGATAATAGGTTTCTCATTTAATGATTTCGCATAATCTATTAAATCTTCTATTTTTTTTACTTTATTTGTAAATATCTCTTCGGTTTCAGAATCTGTCTTTTTAAAATTAGCTACGTGAACGACTTTCTTCCTTGCGTGAAGAATAGGCAGGAGATTACCAGCAGGTGCTCCTTCAACCATTGCAAGGAAAGTTGAATAACCAAGTATGGGAATTTTAAAGGGGAGTGAAATACCCTGTGAAATGGCCAGTCCAACCCGAAGACCTGTAAATGAACCCGGACCAATCGTTAATAAAATTTTTTCTATTGCCTCTGGTTTTATTCCTAATTCACCTAACTTATGAGGGATATCTTCTACATATTCAAGTTCATAATAGTTTTTATCATCTATTGCAAGACCACCTACCCTGGATGAACTATCAATTCCTATAATCACTAATGGTTACCTCTCTTTCTTCTATTCCCATTATATTTATCTTAACATCTATTCTTTCCAGAGGCAGTACATTTTTCACTCTATCAGCCCATTCAATAGCTGTAATACCATCTGCAAGAAAATATTCTTCAAATGGAATTACTTCATCTGATATTCTGATTCTATAGAAGTCAATATGGTACAATTTCATTCTACCTCTATATGAACGCATGAGTACAAAAGAAGGGCTCTGTATAACTTCGTTTATTCCGAGTGCTTTTGCTATTCCTTTAACAAAGACCGTTTTACCTGCACCCAGGTCACCTATAAGAGCAATACAGGTGGGCTCATTTAGATCATTTATAAGATCCATTGCCAATCTCATTGTCTCAAAAGTGTTTTTTGTGATAGGCAATAACACCCCCTTTTATTGTGAGGAAGGGTTCATAATATCCGTCTTCGAAGAATTGCCTGAATATTTCACCATCTCCACCTGTAAATATCAAATTTTTATTCTCATAATCCAGTTTGTTAAGTACTTCTTTTATACCACCTACAAGAGCTCCATAAGCTCCAAATTTTATACATTCTGAAGTGCTCTTACCAATTGTATTTTGAAGTTCTGGTGTGATTTCTGGCAAAGCTTCTCCCTTATCTAAGGTTGAAAAATACCAGAAGAGTCCAGGGAGGATTGCACCACCATCAAATCGGATAATAAGTTCAGTATTAGATTTTCTTGGTTCTGAAAAGAGATCCACAGTTATAGCACTTCCACAATCAACCACTATAGCAGGAAGTCCAGTAAGTTCTTTTGCTGCAAGTCCATTTGACAATCTGTCACATCCTGCATGAGACTCATAGTCCATCTCAAATAAATAATTTGGAAAATCAATTATTGGGATTTCGATTATACCTCTTATCAATTTCTCCCTGTTAGGAACAACGGAAATCATCATAATCTCGTTAACTTCCTTAAAAAAATCCTTTATCCTGAATGGGTTGTCTATCTTTTCTTCTTTCTTTAAAGTAAGTTTATCAAATATTGCACATTGATTATTAGTATTTCCGATATTTATTACACCAATCATAAATTCTCCCGGATGAATCGCTTTCCACCTATCTCTCTTGCCAAACCCTTCATTTCCAGAATTAACATGAGGGATAGGATTTCTTGTGGCTTCATTTTTGCTTCATATGCAAGTATATCTACAGTCTTTGGTTTTAGTTCTAATAGCTCATATACCTTTCTTACATTCTCTGGTATGTGTTCTAATTTATCTGACTTTTCTATTTCTTTTTCTTTTATATCAAGACCTGTATTGTTCAGTATATCCTGATATCCAGTTATAGGGATTGCTCCCATTTTTAGAAGACGATTCGTACCTTTACTTACTTCTGAGGTAATATCAGCGGGTAATGCGTATACATCCCTTCCGTATTCTAAAGCCCATTTTACAGTTGATAATACACCACTTTTGAGAGGAGCTTCTATTGCTATTACTGCTCTGGATAGTCCACTGATAATCCTATTTCGGGAAGGGAAATGATAGGGAAGGGGAGGCGAAAATGGAGGGAGTTCAGTTACTAATGCTCCATTTTTTATAATTCTGGAAGCTAAATTTCTATTTCCAGTTGGATAGATTCTGTCTATTCCGGTTCCCATAACTGCTATTGTCCTTCCATTTTCTTCCAAGGCTCCCAGGTGAGCTTGAGTATCAATACCTCTAGCAAGTCCGCTTATAATTGTTACTCCACGACATGATAATTCCTTAGCTAAATTTCTAGCCACTGTTTTTCCATATTCGGTGGCTCTACGGGTTCCGACAATTGCTACTGCATTATTATCTTCTGGTGATAGTTTTCCCTTACAGTAGAGGATAGGCGGTGAATCTCCAAGTTTTTTAAGATTTTCAGGATAATCAGCGTCTTCAAATGTAAACAATGAAATTTCTTTACTTTTAACAATATGTAGTTGCTTGTCAATATTTATTTTTTTTACACGTTCAATCTCATTTTGTGATAATTTCCCAAATTTATAAAGTTTATCTAGAAAGTTATCTTCCATCAATAACTTTTTATTATCTGTTAGAATTTCCCTCATTCTTGGTGCATCGATTTTGGTATTGGATAATTTTAATAGATTAGTTAGCCATTGGTTGTTAGACATTTTTTTTCTCTTCTAATTTTTCAAAAATGAAAGCTCTCAATTCTTCAATACCCTTGTTATTTTTAATTGAGGTTAGAAAAATAGGGTATGAAAAGGATATATTAACTTTTTTTGATATTTTATCCACTTTATTTAGAACAATAACAATGGATTTTCCTTCACGATCTATCAAACCATCTAAAAAATTTTCTTCTAATAGTTTTGATTGCTCATATAAATTTTCATTACTTCCGTCAAAGACAATTATGAGCACACTTGCTCTTCTAATAAGTATCTCGATATCTGATGAATATTCTGAGAATAATGGTGGAGTATCCAGGAATGTAAAACGATTGTAGTTATACAGACAACTCCATAGATGAGGTTTCCTTGTGGTAAAGGGATGATTGCTTATCTGTGTAGTACACCCAGTTAATTCTTCGATTATTGAAGATTTACCTGCGTTTACAAGACCTATTACTGCTACATCAATTAACGGACTGTATTCTAATATTAAGGTCTTTTTCTCACCCTCTTTTCCTGGAGTTGCAATTCTGGGAGTTTGATTTGTAGATGTGGTGAAGTGAACGTTGCCCTGTCCACCTTTCCCTCCCTTAACGAGTTCAATTTCCATGCCTTCGGAAACCATATCTACAATTAATTCCTTTTTATCACAGTTATAAATAGTTGTTCCAGGAGGAACTAAAATAATCTTATTCTTTCCATTTTTACCGTGTTTCTTATTTTTGTGACCCGGAGCACCATTGGAGGCTTTAATGATTGGTTCATAGTGTAAATGTTCTAATGAATGATATTTATCATATGCTTTCATCAGGACATCACCACCCTTACCTCCGTCACCGCCATCAGGACCCCCTCTTGGTTGATGAGCGACCCTAAGAAAGCTAACTAACCCATTCCCTCCTTTACCACCCTCCACTACAACTTTAAATGAATATATATTATTTTTCATAAACTTTATAAACTATTGTCAAGTATCCTCTATTGAAAGTTCATTTATGGTTTTTGGGAGGGAAACTTTAGGATTAATTATGAGCGTCTCCACTCATCTTAACTTTTTGATACGCTCTTTTAATCTTTTAGCTACCTCTTCGGGAACAAATTCAGAGATATCTCCGTTGAAGTATGCAATTTCTTTCAATACCCTCGAACTTAAGAATATATATTTTTCATCCGGGAAGAAGTATATTATTTCAATGTTTGGGGAGAGTTTGCGGTTCATCATTCCCATCTGAAATTCATATTCAAAATCAGATATAGCACGCATTCCACGTATAACAGCATCAATTTTGTGTGTATTTACATACTCAGCTGTTAATCCTGTCAATATTTCTATGTTTACGTTATCTATATCCTTTAATGCTATTTCTATTAATTCTTTTCTCTCTTCAGGCGTAAATAATGTATCTTTGCTATAGTGTTCTGCGACAAGTAGAGTCACTTCATCAAATATTTTTAGACTTCTTTCTAAAATATCAATGTGCCCGTTTGTTATTGGATCAAATGTCCCTGGATATATTGCTTTTTTCATTTTTTAAGATTAGAAGAGACGTGTCTCCATATGTTTTATTTTTTATTACTTTAAAACCATCATGAGATGGAACTTTCCCAGTCTGGTATTCAATGATTATTATGGAATCATCTTTTAATATACGCTCGATATTCTGGAGGGTTTTTTTAATATTGTATCCCTGATAAGGTGGGTCAATAAATACAAAATCAGCTTTTATATCCAGTGTATTTAAAACTGATTCAACTGACTTATTTATTACTACAGCATCAAATCCTGTTTTTTCAAGGTTTCTTTGAATGTACTCAACTACCTTCCTACTTCTTTCAACCATTATAACCTTTGATGCACCCCTGGAAAGTGCCTCAATTCCAACTGCTCCAGAGCCAGCAAATAGATCTATAAATGTTTTATCCGTAACCTGAATAATAGAAAAGAGAGCCTCCCGAACCATTGATCTTGTTGGTCTTATGGTCTTTGGAGAGAATATCTTTTGTCCTTTTGCTGTTCCTCCGATTACTTTCATTGAATAAACCTCGATATCCAGATATTAATTATATATTAATGGATTATCATTCGATTTTTCAAACAATATCTTTGTCTTGGGAAACATTATAACTTCATTATAGCCAATAAGAGTTAAAAGTCAACGACATGATGGATGGGTATAATGAGTGTATGAATTGGTAGATTAATGCATGAGTGAGTAGGTTAAGTCTTTAGTCTTAAGATAAGCTCACTTGAATCCTTGAACACTTGATTTCTTTTTTATAACTAACAACTAATATTTAATAACCAAAAACCAACATCTAATAACTGATAACTATTTACTAATAACCAACATCTCTTGACTAATTACCAATTACTAATAACTATTAACCAATAAAAAATGACTAATTTTTTAGAAAAGGATAACGAAAAGAATGATAAAATAATTGAGGTTTTTCATCCATCATGGTTTAATTATTTTGGACTTTTTTTCTTATGTGGAATTTCAATTGCTATTACCGTTATACTTTTCCTTTTCAATTTCCAGGTTTGGAGTTACTTTTTTATATTCGTTACAGTCTTAATTTTCCTTAGTGTAGTTTTCAGTAGATTAACATATACTTACACAGTTACATCTAATAGTGTTCGTTGTCGAATTGGTATTATTGCAAGAGAAGAAAGCGAGATTAGAATGAATGATATTCGTGAAGTAGGAGTAAGACAGGGTGCAGGACAACGAATTTTTGGGATTGGAGATGTATATTTTGCTTCGGCTGGTACTAACGGTGTGGAAGTAATTTTTGAGGGAGTCAGAGCTCCTACAACGATAAGAGATGAAGTAAATGAATTACGGGATTCTATAGAAACATCTGATAAGAAAAGATGTCCCCAATGCGGAGAATTTATCTGGATAAAAGCCAAAGTCTGCCCACATTGTTATTATGCCTTTAACGGGAAATGACATTTTAAATACAAAAGGTATATGAGAGTAGTAATTGCTTGATAATTTGACATTTATCTCTTAATAACCCTGGAATTCAAGAGATTATCTTCTCCACACTCGTAATAAATCACTCCTCTACATCTGCAGTGAGTTATAGTTAAAGACCTCCATCCTTCCCAAATTACACATTTATGTCCGTGGGGAGTCTCAAACTCGGTTTTAGGGGTCTTGTATTTGCAGGATGCCTTCAACTTAAATGAGACGTGACACCCCGCTTTCAATTTTAGAATTAAATCTTGATTTTTTAGTTTTCGATTATATCCTTATAAAAATCTTAGTTATTCTGTGTTGGTATAAAAAGAGATTACTTCACTATAGAGGAGCAAGAAGAAAAACTCACAATAACGATTTTAGCCTTCAGACTTAAATATAC
>SOIB01000019.1 GCA_004377355.1 Candidatus Stahliibacteriota bacterium
CATTTATATGCGGCTTTGTCCTCTCAAATTTTGCCTTTGCCATTTATACCTCCTATAAACATAATAAAATAATATCACCTTCCCCTTTAGGCGAATCCCATTTACCATCTTGTATTTACAAATCAATAGTCGATTTTATAATATATGAAACGAATATATTGTCAAGGGTTATCGGGAAAATTTATAAAAATATTATTATACCCTTTCATATTTCTGCGGTTCGTCTACAATCATTGGTCTTCGGCTTAACTTTTACGATATAAGATACAAACCCCGGCTATCAGTTTAAAGCGAGCTCTGCAAAAACCACAGAAATTCAAACCCTTCAACTGTAGCATATTCTATTGGGAATCAAAATGTTAAGCAAACATATATGTTTACCTTACATTAAAATTAGGGATAAAAACGCATTTTGACCCATTCATAGCTTTTGGCTGTTAGTTAATCCTGACATTTGCCCACATTTTTGGGACTTGATTTATTCATAAATTCTTATATATATCCAAAATATGCTGGTGTAGCTCAACAGGAAGAGCAGCACATTCGTAATGTGCAGGTTAGCGGTTCAAATCCGCTCACCAGCTCATATGGAGAGGTGACCGAGCGGCTGAAGGTGCACGATTGGAAATCGTGTTTTCACTTTATCGTGGAACGAGGGTTCGAATCCCTCCCTCTCCGAGATTATATTTATGATAAGCATTTTATGCAATAATCTTTCATTTTATAAAATAACTTAAAATGGAGAACATTAATGAATGAAATATTAGAGAAAGTTGACTTAGCAGAGGGTATAAAGCTAATAAAAATAAAAAATCAGTTGATTGCACAAAAGGCACAACCCGGGCAGTTTGTTGTTGTAAGGTTAAAAGAGACATCAGAACGTATCCCATTGACTCTACAGGATTTTAACAGAGAAGTGGGCACAATTAGCATTGTTTTTCAGGAGGTTGGGAAGAGTACAAAGGAATTGGGTCTTATGAAAGTTTCTGATACGATTCTGGACGTCGTTGGGCCATTAGGAAAATCTACTGAAATTGAAAAATTTGGCAACGTTATATGTATTGGCGGTGGTGTAGGTACACCAGAAATATACCCTATTGCACGAGCGCTCAAAAACAAAGGAAACCATGTCATCTCTATCATCGGAGCGAGAAGTAAAAATCTTCTAATTATGGAAAAAGAGATGCGTGATGTATCTGATGAAATCTATATAACAACTGATGATGGAACATATGGGCAGAAAGGATTTGTAACAGATGTATTGGATGGAATCCTAAAAAAGAATAAAAAAATTAAAAGGGTATTAGCTGTGGGTCCTGTGGTTATGATGAAGGCTGTTTCAGAAATGACAAAGCCTTACAAAATCAAGACTCTTGTGAGCTTAAACCCTATAATGCTTGATGCTACAGGGATGTGTGGAGTATGTAGGGTGGAAGTCGGTGGTGAAACAAAGTTTGCATGTGTTGACGGTCCTGAATTTGATGGTCATCTTGTGAATTATGAACTTCTCATTCAACGCCTCAGCACATATATTAAGGAAGAAAAAGAATCTATGGATATGTTTATGAAATCCCACAAAGGGAGGAATTGATGGCTGAAAAGATTATTCCAAAGAAAATTCCAATGAGAGAGCAATCTCCAGAAAAAAGGAAAAAGAATTTTAATGAGGTACCATTAGGATATACCGAGGAAGAGGCAATCAATGAAGCCCTGCGCTGTCTCCAGTGTAAAAATGCCACCTGTATAACTGGTTGTCCGGTAGAGATTGATATCCCGGGTTTTATTTTGAAGATTGCAGAAGGGGACTTTAAGGATTCTGTAAGGATTATGAAAGATAAGAACATATTACCAGCAATTTGTGGACGGGTTTGCCCACAAGAAGATCAGTGCGAGTTGGTATGTGTTCTGGCAAAGAAATTTGAACCAGTGGCAATTGGAAGACTTGAAAGATTCATCGCCGATTGGGAATCAACTCAGGAGGAGATAGCAATTCCAGAAATTCCACCTCCAACAGGTAAGCGTGTAGCTGTGGTAGGTTCAGGACCGGGCGGACTCACAGTAGCAGGGGATCTGATTAAAATAGGTCATGAAGTAGTCATCTATGAAGCCCTGCACAAACCTGGTGGTGTTCTTATATACGGAATTCCCGAGTTCAGGATACCAAAGAATATTGTCGAGAGAGAAGTAAATTATCTATTGAAGCTCGGAGTAAAACTGGTAACTAGCTTTATTGTTGGAAAGACTAAAACCCTTGATGAACTATTAGAGGAGTTTTACGCAATATATCTGGGAACTGGCGCTGGGTTGCCCTGGTTTATGAATATCCCCGGGGAAAATTATAAAGGAATTTACTCAGCAAACGAATATCTCACAAGATCGAATCTTATGAAGGCTTATCTATTCCCTGAATACGATACTCCGATTGTGAGAGGTAAAAAAGTTGCCGTAATTGGTGGAGGAAATGTGGCAATGGACTCTGCAAGGACAGCTCTACGGCTTGGCGCTGATGAGGTAAAAATTATATATCGCCGATCCGAAAAAGAGATGCCCGCCAGGATTGAGGAAATAGAAAGAGCAAAAGAAGAAGGAATAATTTTTGAGATTCTAACACTTCCAGTAGGCTACTATGCTGATGCTGACGGTTGGGTTAAAGAGATGGAGTGTATAAGGATGAAGCTTGGAGAGATAGATTCATCTGGACGTCGAAGACCTCTACCTATAGAGGGTTCAAATTTTGTAACCCCGGTGGATACAGTAGTTGTTGCCATTGGACAGAGTCCAAACCCATTAATACCTCAAGTAACACCTGATCTTAAGATTGGCAAATGGGGTAATATTGAGGTTGAACCAGACACTGGAAAAACTTCAAAAAAGGGTGTTTGGGCTGGTGGTGATGTAGTGCGTGGTGGAGCCACAGTAATTCTGGCAATGGGTGATGGAAGGGTTGCTGCTAATTCAATAAATGAATATTTAAAAACCGAGGTATGGTAAACATCAGAAAAAATCTAAAAACAAAGATTTTCGAATAATTTTAAGTCTTAATATTGGAGGTTGTCCCAAAGTCGTATGATAAACTTTCTAAAATCAGAGATAACTTTATGCTTAGTTGCTCGGTAATATCGTTCGGAAAATGAGGTCAATTTCCGAAAGCAAAGGAAATTGCCTCTCCCGCTCTCGGACTCGCTCCCCTTGATTTCCAAGGAAATCAAGGAACCATGCCCGCTTGTCCATTGATGAGGGTTTCTGAACAATATCACCTCGCACTAATTGAAATATACTCAAAGTTTAATAAAACAAGAAACTCCAGAAATTATACCAAATCATACAACTTTGGGACAATGCTTAATATTGGATAAGATTAACTATCCCAGAAAGACCTAAAGTTCTGGTTTATAATCTAGTGAGGAAAAGGAATAGTTAAAAGTATGGAGAGATTTATATTCTCCTTTGAGTATCCCAACAACATCCTCTACAAAGACTATTTCCTCATTGGTTGGTATAACAAGAATTTTTATATCTGAATTACGAGATGAAACAATAGCTTCCCTCGTACCTTTTTCTCTTGAGTTTTTTTGCTTATCAATTTTTATTCCAAATCCTTCCATATCAGAACATACAGCCTCACGTAACATAGGTGACTTTTCCCCCGCCCCTGCTGTAAAAACGATAGCATCAACTCTTCTGAGTATGGCAATATATGCACCTATATATTTCTTCAACCTTGTTACCTCTTTATTAAACGCAAGAACAGCCCGTTTGTTTCCTCCTACCATTTCACGTTCAATATCACGACGGTCCACCCATTTCCCCGAGATACCCAAAAGACCACTCCTCCTATTCAAGTAACTTATCACAAAAGATACATCCTTCTTCTCTTTTTTACATATATATTCAACAACTGCAGGGTCTATATCACCAGACCTTGTTCCCATCACTAATCCCTCAAGAGGAGTGAATCCCATTGAATGGTCATAGGATTTTCCATTCTTAATTGCAGTAAGGCTAACACCATTGCCAATATGACAGGTAATGAGGTTTGTATCCTCTATTTTCTTCTTCAGTACTACGGAAGCTCTTCTAGAAACGTATAGGTGGGACGTTCCGTGGAATCCATATTTTCTCACTCCATAATCCTTATACCAAGAATAAGGAACTGCATATATATAGGACTCCTCTGGCATTGTTTGATGAAAAGCTGTATCTATTACTGCAATATGGGGAATAGCAGGCAAGACTTCCCGTGCTGCTTCGATTCCCATCACATTTGCTGGATTATGAAGCGGTGCAAGTCCATAGAGACTCTTGAATGTTTCTATTACATTATCATCAATACGAATAGATGAAGTAAATTTCTCACCTCCATGAACTACCCTGTGACCAACAGCGTCAATCATCTTTATATCTTTTATTATTCCAATCTTTTTATTGGTAATTGTTTCAATCACCAATTCAATTGCCTCTTTATGAGTAGGACAATCCCTCTCAATTTTTACCTCATCTCCACCCAGAGGGGTATATCTTATAAATGACTCTCCTATTGTTACCCTTTCCACGATTCCGCTTGCCATTCCAGTCCTTTTCTCCCAATTATACACAAGATATTTTAGAGAAGAACTACCACAGTTAATTGTAAGGATAATCAACTATCCCCCCCAAATATTTTGCCACGGAGACACAGAGGTCACAGAGTTTAATTTTAATTCGTTTCTATATAAGACTAAAAGGCTCTGGTTTTTCTTCATAGAATATTATTTAATTTTAGGCTTTGTTCCAAAATTGTATGATTTAGCAAAATTTATGAATTTAGGACATTTAATGCTTAATTTCAAGAATAAATGCGAGGTTATGTCATTCAGAAACCCTCTCGGAGCTTGAGTGGGCACGGTTCGTGAGATTTCCCTTGAAATCTCGCGGGAACGAGAGTGAGAGCGGGAGCAGCAATTTCCTCGCTGGGGAAATTGACTGCGATTTCTGAATGATATTGCCGAGCATGCAAGGATAAAATAGGATTTAATTGAATAATAAATCATACAACTTTGGGACAGTCTCTAATTTTATTTCTCTGTGCTCTCTCTCGGTGTTCTTTATGCCTTTGTGGCTATTATTCATGGATATTTCTTGACCCAAAGAAAAATTCTATCTCTCTTTTAGCTGTTTTCTTTGAATCCGACGCATGAACAGTATTCTCTGTTTTGGAAATACCACAGATAGCACGTATGGTTTCTTCTTCTGCTTCCTTAGGGTCAGTTCCTCCGATTAACAGGCGAGTTCTCCGAACTACATCTTTACCTTTCAGTTCAATAGCTACAATTTTCTCTCTAGTTACATAACGAATTAGCTCTCTAAAGAAAAATTTATCTTTGTGGATAGAATAGAATTTCTCTGCTTCATCCTGAGTTAAATGAACCATTCTCATATTAATTATTTCGAGACCTGAATTTTCAAGTTTTTTGATTATATCACCAACTAATTTCCTCTCAACACCATCAGGTTTAATTAAAAGAAGCGTGCTTTCCATCAGGAATATGGTATATATTAAGCCTTGCTTGTCAAGGTTAGAAGTCAAAGCAAAATGAGGAGTGTAAAGTGAAGAAGGGGCGCCCTTTTGAACGCCCCTCCATATTAAAATCTTACAATGATTGAGATGTCTTATAGAAAACTTATCTCACGACCACCATCTTTCTTGAGATAGCTCTATTTCCCTGTGTTAATCTATAGAAGTAGATACCATTAGGTAATTTTTCGATGCCTACACTAACACTATATTGACCTGGCTCCTGAACTTTATTAACAATATTCTTAATTTCTCTTCCTGTAATGTCGAATATCGATAGATTTACTGCTTCTCTTTCAGAAATACTATAGTGGATGATAGTGCCATTAGACAATGGACTTTCAATCTTTGAAAGATAGAATCTTTCTTTTAAGGTCTCCTCTTTTATTCCAGCAACACCAACATCAATTACATAGAGGTTTCCATCCAGTCCACCAACAGCCACCTCAAGTTTACCATCCCCATCTATATCACCTAAAGCTGGTGAGGAGGTTATAGGTGTTCCAAGATCAACTTGCCAGAGTAAACTACCATTACCAGAAATTGCATACAGGTATCCGTCTTTGGAACCAACTACAACATCAACTGTATCATTACCATCTAAATCAGCGAGGGCAGGTGAGGAAATTACCTCTCCTCCTGTAGGATATGACCAGTAAAGACTTCCATCCTCAGCATTCAGCGCATAAACAGAACCATCATTGGAACCAAAAACCACTTCAAGTTTATCATCCCCATCTATATCACCCAGTGCAGGAGATGAGCGCACATCGCCACCTGTTCCAAACTTCCAGATAAGGGAATCTAGTTCCAGTGCATAAAGTGTATCATCGTCAGAGCCTATTACGACTTCCATCAGTGAATCTCCATCAATATCACCAATAGCAGGAGAAGATAGAACTGCATCAGAAGTTATGAAGGTTCCTACGTCGCTTCCATCCTTTCCATTAAAGAACTTAACTGAATTGCCCTGACCAACAACTATATCAAAGATACCATCTGCATCATAAACATCACCAACTGCTGGAGAAGACCTGGAGGGAGTTCCGTTAAAGTGACCCCATACGGATGAACCATTTTCACCATTGATAACCCTCAGGAAAAATCCTACGCCTACAACTTCCAGTCTTCTATCGCCATCAATGAAACTTACAGCTGGAGACCCCGGTACACCATTTATAAAACTATACTCCCAGTTAAATGACGCATCCTCACCATTCAATGAGACAACATTATTATTATTTGAGGAAGCAACCACTTCTATCTTACCATCCTCATCCAAATCACCAACTGCTGGAGCACCTATTACCTTCCCTCCCATACCATAACTCCATAACACTGAGCCATCTGCATTAATAGCATAGAGTGTGTCATCATTGGAACCAATTACAATCTCTAGTGCTCCGTCACCATCTATATCTGCAATAATTGGTGATGACTCTATTGAGTCATGGGTGGGGAATGTCCATATAACACGAGATGTATCTACCATATCGGAAGCGAGATCGATAAATCCTGAATTATCCGCTAATCGATGGAAAGATTGCCAGTGATATGTATTTATAGGAATAAATAAATCCAGGGAAGTGTATCCATAATCCAACATTGTCTTTGGTGTATCCGGTGAAGGACTATGAAAACCCCATCCGCTAATCAGCCCAGAGTAGTCAAGAACCTCTCCGTTAATTCCATCACCATCGGTATCCCTCACATTGAGGATTATTCTATTGGACGAATAAGCTGAGAGATATTCATCACCTTCTGTAATATCGAGAATTATGGCATTATCAGGATATGGATATTGAGCCAATTTTGATTTACCCCAGTTAAAGAATGTGCGTGAAGTCCAGTATGGAGAAATCGATACCTGCACAGTAATATCTAATCGTTCATTGTGTGAAACCTTATATGCTACTTTTGTAGTGGGCTGGTAGTTCTTTTTATCAGTGGCGTAATACGCATAGCCATAGCAAGTCACAGAACTCTTCACTGCTTCATACGTAATCCACGCATATCCTTGTTGACCCCAATAGGTTCCCCATGAATTCACCAGCCTAAAAGCACCAGGACCATCAGGAGTAGGAAGTGAATCATTATACCCAACAAGGCATATTGCATGTCCCCCCCTGTTAACACCTGTCACCTCTGACAACGCATAGATATGGTTGTAACTACCAATTTTATCGAAATTACCCCATACACTGATACCAATCACAGCACAGTCATTATTATTATACATATGGTTCTT